>JAFWVZ010000259.1 GCA_017523605.1 Bacillota bacterium
ACCTGCGATGGAGAACTATCGCTTCATGGATCTTGTTGAAAAGGAAAACGGCTTCGAATTCTATCAGGCCTTCCGCGATGAACTGGACTGGATAATAGGCGGCAAGGACGACACCTGCTGGTTTACGGTAATGAAGGATCAGTCCGTTAAGGAAACGTATGTAGGAACGCTTAAGGACGGCTTATGGACGGACCGCCTGATAAAGGGCAAGGGTAAAAAGAGGACCGAAAAGGAGATGCCCGCCGGCAGCACCATAAAGCGCGTAGAAGAAAGAGCCTACTTCATGCAGGAAGAACCGTGGGTAAAGGACAGAAAACCCAGGCTTATAGAGGACGCGCATCCGCATTATCACTATGTCTACGGCATGGGAGACAAGGCTCTGGACGTTTCGGAGGCCTACGGCGTAAGCATAGCGTACTCGGACATTAAAGATCTTTCCGCGGGTTATCATCTGAGGTATCTCTACACCGGCGAAGAAGTAGAGAAGCCGTAAAGATCCGCGGATCATCAAAGGAAAAGGATCACAAAAAAAGATGCATTTTGTGGATGCCAAGGGAATACTGAGCGGAAGCGGCGGACGAGTAGGGATGAACATCTACCGCGGCTGTACCCATGGCTGCATCTACTGCGACAGCAGGAGCAGGTGCTACCAGTTTATGCATCCTTTCGAGGACATAGAGGTAAAGCAGAACGCGCCGCAGCTTCTGGAAAAGGCGCTTAGCTCTAAAAAAAAGAAGTGCATGATAGGCACCGGTTCCATGTCCGACCCCTACATGCATTGCGAGGAGCAGCTTCAGCTTACGAGAAAGTGTCTGGAGATAATACTCCGGCACGGCTTCGGTCTGGCCATCCAGACAAAGTCCGACCGGATACTGAGGGACATAGACCTTCTGGATGCGATAAACCGCAGCGCCAAATGCGTTGTGCAGATGACGCTCACCACATGGGATGATAAGCTGTGCAGCATCCTGGAACCCAATGTCTGCAACACAAAGCGCAGGATAGAGGTGCTGGAGGAGATGCGCAGAAGAGGCATCCCCACAATCGTATGGATGACGCCCATCCTGCCTTTCATAAACGATACGGAAGAAAATGTAAGAGCCATACTTAATGAGTGCGTCCGCGTGGGCGTTAAGGGCGTGATCGATTTCGGGATGGGGCTTACGCTCAGGGACGGCGACAGAGAATACTATTACGCTGCGCTGGACAAGCACTTCCCGGGCATAAAGGAACGGTACATGAAGCGCTACGGAAACGCGTACGAGCTGCCGAGTCCCAACGCACGGCGGCTTACGGAGATTTTTCAGGACATCTGCAAGGCAAACGGCATGCTCTTTACTCCGGACGAATGCTTCCGCTTCATGAGCGAGCTGCCGGAGAAGGACACGCAGCTGAGCATGTTCGACATGTAATAAAACCTGTCGCCACCGCAACACGGAAAGGAGCGTCTTATGAAACTTATAGTCATCGACATGCAGAAAGGCATCCTGAACGAGGACCTCTACGATCTTAAGGGCGTTCTGGAAAACGTTGCCAAGGTCATCGATGCCGCAAGAAACAGCGGCACGGAGGTCATCTATGTTAAGCACGACGATGGACCGGGATCCGGTTTTACCTTCGGAGACGAAGATTTTGAGATCGCGGAAGAGATCGCTCCGGCAAACGGAGAAAAAGTGTTCGTAAAGACCATTCCAAGCTGCTTCAGCAATAAAGAATTCGCAGCGTATCTGGAAGGCACTAAGGATGATGCTCTTATGATCGTTGGCCTTCAGACAGATTTCTGCATAGATTCTACGATCAAATCGGCTGCCGAGCGCGGCTACAGGGTGATAGTCCCGAAGGGAACGAATTCCACGTTCGACAATCCGTACATGACAGGCGAAAAGACCTGCGGATACTTCTTCTGCGAGGTGTGGCCGGATCTGTTCGCCGAATGCGTATCTTTGGAAGAAGCAATAGAGCTCTTAGGAAAGTAAGGATCCCGCGTCATTGATTGCTGTTCGTTCAGTAATTGATCGATTCCAATGAAAAAAACTTGATTTTCCGGAAAAATGAGTTAAAATATACCATTCAGTTAGACGAAGCTAACCAAATGCCTGTATTTCGGAGGTAACGTAAATGAACAAGGTAGTAATGAAGATAGACGGAATGATGTGCGGCATGTGCGAGGCCCATGTAAACGATGCGATCCGCAAGGCGGTGCCGTCCGCTAAAAAGGTGACCGCTTCCAGAAGCAAGAAGGAAGCATCCTTCCTTACGGAGGAAAATGTCGACGCTGCAGCGCTCAAGGCTGCCATAGACGCCACAGGTTACGACTGCCAGAGCGTTGAGGTAGCTGAGTACGAAAAGAAAGGCTTGTTCGGACGCAGATGAAGACAGTTGTTTTGGGACTTGTAATACCGTTCATAGGGACCGCGGCGGGCTCGGCGTGCGTATTCTTCCTTAAGAAAGATCTTAAGTCCGGGGTGCAGCGCGCGCTTACCGGTTTTGCCGCCGGAGTAATGGTAGCGGCTTCCATCTGGAGCCTTATCGTGCCTGCCATAGAGCAGTCCTCCGCAAAAGGCCGGTTGGCGTTTTTACCTGCATTCATCGGATTCTGGCTGGGTATCCTGTTCCTGCTTCTTCTGGATCATGTTATCCCTCATCTTCACAGGAGGATAGACCAGGACGATCAGACCGAAGGTCCCAAAAGCAGGCTGGACCGCACCATTATGATGGTCCTTGCTGTAACTCTGCACAACATTCCGGAAGGCATGGCCGTGGGCGTGGTATACGCAGGATTACTGTCCGGCTCCGCGAACATAACCGCAGGCGGTGCTTTGGCTCTGGCTCTGGGCATAGCAATACAGAACTTTCCGGAGGGCGCCATAATCTCCATGCCTCTGTTTTCGGAAGGGAAGAGCAAACCGAAGTCCTTCCTGCTGGGGGTGCTTTCAGGCGCGGTGGAACCGGTGTTCGGGGGGCTTACCGTGCTTCTGGCGAGCCATGTGGTCCCCGCGATGCCTTATCTTCTGTCTTTCGCTGCAGGAGCAATGCTCTACGTTGTAGTCGAGGAACTTATCCCTGAGATGTCCGCCGGCAAGCATTCTAACATTGGTGTCGTGTCCTTTGCCGTAGGCTTCAGCATCATGATGGCGCTGGATGTGGCTCTTGGTTAGCGCGTTTAAATGCCTTTCAAAAGCTCCGCTTTCAGGCGGAGTTTTTTTTATTCTTTCAGATACGTCAGGACCGCATCCGGAAACGTTAGCATCTTCAAAAAGTCCTTGGATTTTGATACAATATCTTTAGCATGGGATAAAAGGCGGTCTTGTACAGACCCTTAGATGATTGGAGAATGGATATGGGTAAAAAGATAGTAGTCGTAAACGCCGGGCCCAGGAAGGGATGGAACACGGACACACTGCTGACTGAGGCCGCAAATGGCGCGCAGTCTGCAGGAGCCGAGGTGGAAAGGTTCGACCTTTTCAAACTCGATAAATACACCGGATGCATCTCGTGCTTCGGCTGTAAGAGGGAGAAGCTTAAGGGACACTGCATTTGCAGGGACGGCCTTACACCTGTTCTGGACGCGATAAGGAGTTCGGACGGTCTAATAATAGGTTCTCCGAACTATCTTTCGGAACTTACCGCATCCTTCAGGGCGCTCTACGAGAGGCTGATATTCCAGAACCTTACATACAACGTTGAAACGCCTTGCTGCAACGAGCATCCTGTGCCTGTGCTTCTCGTCATGACAAGCAACGCGCCGGACAACATGTATACCGGAATGATGAAGAACTATCAGCAGACGCTCAGCCGGTTCGTAGGACCTGCCGAGGTTCTCGTAAGCGGAAACACGCTTCAGCTGAAGGATTACACCAAAACGGACTGGCCGTGGACCATGTTCGATCCTGCGTCAAAGATGAAGCGTCACGAGACCGTTTTCCCGCAGGAATGCAAAAAGGCCTTCGACATGGGCGTAAAGCTTGCAGGCGGCGTAAAATGAGGATACTTGTACTTAACGGAAGCCCAAAGAAGAAGAGCGACACTTTCCGCCTTACGGAAGCGTTTCTAAGGGGGCTTAATAAAAATGGTGCGCATGAAGTCAATGTGATCAACGTTATCGACAAGGACATCGCCCCGTGCAGAGGGTGCTTTGGATGCTGGCAGAACATGGACGGCCACTGCGTTATCGATGATGACCAGAACGGCATCCTGGACCTGTACAGGACATCGGATGTGATCATCTGGAGCTTTCCGCTTTACTGCTACGGCATGCCTTCGCATCTTAAGGCAGTGTTGGACCGCACCATACCTCTCATAAAGATGAAGATGGTGCAGGAAGACGACGGCAGCGTGCGCCACGAGGCGCTGGCGGACTTTTCAAAGATACATACAGTGGTGATCTGCGGATGCGGATTCCCGGACTGGGACGGCAACTTCGAGAGCCTGAGGCTCCAGTGCAGACAGTGCTTCAGGGATCCTGTAACGGTATTCGTTCCGGAAGCTCCGATGCTGAACGTGCCGCAGGCAGCGCCTCTTGCGGAGCCTCTGCTTGCGCGTTTCAAGAGGGCGGGGGAGGAATTTGCTTCTTCTTTCACTTTGTCTTCCGAAACGATAGCCGGGCTCGAGGCACCCATGATACCAAAAGAAACATACATAAACATAGTTAACGGAAACGTATAAAGGGAACAGTCAATGAGCAAGAAAAAAGTCGTTAAGAAAAGAATAAAGCGCGGTCTTATCTGCGCGTCAGCAGCGTCGGTGGTCTCTCTGGCAGCAGTCGCGGAACTGGGCAGGCGCTACGAATGGGGACCGTTCTTCTACCTGAACTTTAAAAAGCGCGAAAGGGAGATCGTGAAGAATTACAATGCCCGCAAGCGCCGCGGCGAGATAATCTTCTATGGGGCTTCCAACTTTTGCCGCTGGGAGGAGATGGAACAGGACATGCTTCCCTACACGGTGCAGAACCACGGATTCGGAGGCAGCACGGACGCTGAGCTTATAAGGAGCGCAGGAAGGCTGCTCTATCCTTACGCGCCTGCAATAGTAGTACTTCAGACCGGTTCCAACGACTGCGCAAGGCTGCCCGGTCCCAAAAGGACGCTGTACGAAAGAGTCCTTAACAGAAAGATCCGCATGCTGGAGACTTTCCGCAGGGAGCTTCCTGATACGATCTTCATAGTAATAAGCGGCATACTGATGCCCGGAAGGCGCCAGTACGACAACATCATAAAAAGGATAAACCGTTCCGTGCAGGGGATAGCCTCGCAGACGGACCGCATCTATTACGTGGACGCGGAGGACATGACCGTAGGCGAAAACGGTAAGCACAGAAAAGACCTGTTCATCGAAGACGGCGTCCATCTTACTCACGAGGCGCGCGTCCTCTGGGCTGAGAAGTACATCAAGCCCGCGCTGGATAAAGTGATAAGCGACCACCCGGAACTGGCATACCTGAAGAGGTAACTGAGAGTACAGCTATACGCTGGAGATATACAAGGAAGACGGGATCACGCGGACCAGGATAACTCCGCAGCAGTAAGGAGAGCGCATGAGTAAAAGGATAGAAGAACTGAAAGAGCTTATAGACAGAGCAGGAAGAGACGGCGACTGGAAGGGCCCGTACGACGAGCTTCTCAGGGAGCTTTACAACTGCAGCGTACTGTTCTTTGCGCTGTCTAAAAACGATTTCGACCCGGATACAAATACGAGCGTTCCGCTTATAAGCACTAAGGACTTCGGCGGTCTGCCGGCGCTGTACGTGTTCAGCGAAGTCGGATATGCGGGGCTGTGGCTGAACCACTACAGGCACGTTTCCGAAGACTGCAGATACGGACTTATCGCCGCAGTGGAGAAGGGCGATCACGGATTTTTCAGCATCTTCAAGATCGCAAAAAAGCTCGGTGCCGAAATGGTGATGCTGGACGAGGGCGGACCGTACATAGGAATAAGGCTGGACGACCTTCTGGAGGCTAATGGTCTGGATCCTTCGAGCATAGAGCTGCCTTTGAGCGGGGAAGAGATGCTTGACATGATGAACAACAAAGTCAGTCCGGAACTTCGTTTTGCGAGGGTCCCGGCTATTCCTCTTAAAGGAGAATGAGATGGCGACTGGTAAGGATTATCTGGAATTCATAATGGAACAGCTGCCGGACGGAGCGTCGTACCGCCCCATGATGGGTGAGTACGTTATCTACTACAGGGATAAGGTGGCCGGCGGAATATACGACGACCGGTTTCTCGTAAAGCCGGTGGATGCAGCAGAAAAACTGATGCCAAACGCACGCAGGGAGATCCCCTACGAAGGAGCAAAGTCAATGCTTCTGGTGGACAACGTGGAGGACAGGGGATTCCTGAAAGAACTTCTGGAAGCCATGTACGACCAACTTCCCGCACCTAAAAAGAGAAAGAAATGATACGCGTAAGAAAGATACAAATACCTGCGCTGCCGACTAAGCAGCCCAGACGCCTCTATGTATACCTGCCGCACGATTATTACCGTTCGGACAGGCGTTATCCCGTGCTGTACATGTTCGATGGACATAATGTTTTTTATGACAAACACGCGACATACGGCAAAAGCTGGGGCATGAAGGAGTACCTGACCCGCACAAAGCTCCCGCTTATCCTTGTTGCCGTGGAGTGCAACACGGAAGGTGAGCGCAGGATGAACGAATACTCTCCCTGGGACATAGACATCATCCCGCAGCTTGGTCATCTGGAAGGTCTGGGCAAGGTCACGATGGACTGGATATGCGGAACGCTTAAGCCGGAGATCGACGGCAGATACCGTACTCTGGCGGACCGTGAGAACACGCTCATCGCCGGTAGTTCCATGGGAGGACTGATGGCGCTGTATGCTGTTTCCGCGTATAACGGAGTCTTTTCGAGGGCTGCGGCACTTTCGCCGTGTTTCTGGATAGGCGGAGAAAAACTCCATGCTCTTTTGTCGGAAACGCCTTTTGCCCGTACTACCCGTGTATACATGGACTACGGCACGGCAGAGGACGCGGAAGGCAACATGGAAGACATTGCGGATATGTTCAAGGGCGCGCAGGAGCTTACAAAGGCCGGTGCTGAAGCAGCCGCGCGCGCGGTACACGGAGCCGCGCACAACGAGGCTGCCTGGGAAAAGCGCATACCGGTGTTCATGGATTATCTTCTGAAATGAAAAACATTGAAACTAACGGAATCACATACATAGAGGCTCTGCCGGGCTGCGCAGGCGAATGGTACTTCGGACTGGACTATCCGCATGGAGATCTGTACGAGGCCGAAGAACTGTTCAGAGCCGGAAAGCCTGTGGAGGGAAGGGATCTTATCCTTATCCATTACCCGGACGGAGCCGTTTACAGACCTGTCGAAAAAGCGGCCGGCGAGTATTCCGAGGCCCCGGTGTATTCGGACGGGTGCATATTCATCCTTAACGTAAGTTTTAAGGACTCGGAGATACGGGTGCTGCGCTTCGGCTGCGAAGACCTTACGGCACAGACCGCTGCAGTTCTGTCGCTGGATGCGGTAAAGGACTGCTACAACCTTCAGCTGCACGTTTCGCCCGTTACACTTACAAGGCAGGGCGCAGAAGGCAGATTCGACATGGTATGGCCCGAGCGCCGCAGTTTCGAAATGGGGGAGCACGAGTCCTTCTTCCTGCGGGACGGGGACAGGCTGTTCTTCAATAAATGGTACGAGGAAGGCAACGGCGCGGATTACCGATACTGGGAGGAGACCGTCGTGCGCAGTCTGGACGGCAAGGTGCTGGAAGTGCTTCCTGGCGATGTAAAGCTGATGCCGGGCGGAGAGCTGTGGCACCTGAGATAAGTCGGGAACCAGGTAACAGCAGCCAGGAGAGCTTGATGGATAATAAACTGCTTAAAGACGCGATAATAAAATTCGTTTGCGGCGTAGTACTTATAGGCGTACTGCTGTTTCTGCCCGCGTGGGATATAAAGTGGAGGAACGGATGGATCTTGATGGCGATACTGTTCGTCCCCATGTTCTTCGCCGGCATCGTAATGTACAAAAAGGCGCCGGATCTTCTGCGCAGCAGGCTTAAGGCCAAGGAGACGCAGAGCGAGCAGAAGGACGTTATAAGCTACAGCGGAATAATGTTCCTGGCGGCGTTCGTGCTTGCGGGTCTTAACCATCACTTCGGCTGGACAACGCTTCCTGCCTGGATAGTATGGGCGGGAGTGGTCATATTTCTTCTGGCGTACTGCCTGTTCGGGGAGGTGCTCCGCGAGAACAGGTACCTTTCCAGAACGATAGAAGTCCGGGAGGATCAGGAGGTCGTAAGCACAGGCCTTTACGGCGTGGTAAGGCATCCGATGTATACCGCGACGGTACTGCTGTTCCTTGCGATGCCGCTGGTGCTCGGATCCTGGCCGTCGTTCATAATAATGCTTGCATACATACCCATAATCGTAAAACGCATAAAGAACGAAGAACAGGTCCTTGAAGAGGAACTGAAGGGCTACAAGGATTATATAGAAAAAGTCAGATACAGACTCATACCGTACATCTGGTAATTACCGAATGATCAAGCAGTTGTTCGGTTTTACCGATAAAGAAAAGACGAGGGAAGGTCCTGTCAAAACAAGCAGAAATGAATAAAGACATTACCATACGTTTGGAAGAAGAAAAAGACTACAGGAAAGTCGAGGCGCTAGTAAGGGAGTCGTTCTGGAACGTTTACCGTCCT
>JAFWVZ010000018.1 GCA_017523605.1 Bacillota bacterium
CGTTCATGTTGATGTGCGAATTAAATTTTGCCTTATATGTGCAGTGAAGTATGCTCTTTTCCGAATTGGTAAGCGGATACTCGCCGTCCGGAGAAAAAGAAAGCTCAGGAATGCGGCCGTTTGCAAGGTAGTGCTTTATGCAGCCCATACCGGTCCCCTCGTTGCAGCCGAGGATAATGCGTACCTTGCGCTTAAATCCCAGGCCCGAGGCCTTAACTGCTGCAAGAGCAAAGATGCTTGCGATCGCGGGGCCTTTGTCGTCAAGAGTGCCGCGGCCGTAGATCTTTCCGTCTACTATCTCCGCGCCGTAAGGATCGTGATGCCAGCCGGTGCCTTCCGGAACTACGTCCAGATGGGCAAGTATACCCAACATTTCATCGCCTTCTCCGGCGTCCACGGTGCCGCAGTAGCCGCACATGTCCTTAGCGTCCAGTCCAAGATCGGAAGCAATTCCGAGAGTCTTTTCCAGACATGCCTTTACTTCCGGTCCGAACGGAGCGCCTTCCTGCGCCTCGGCTTCCGGAGTCCTGAAACGTACTATGGATCTGAGCGATTCAACGATCTGATCCTTTCTTTCGTCTATCCAATTATCCGTATAAATGCTCAATTCTGCCTCCTGAATATATTAGTCAAAATAAAAATTATGTTAAGTTTTTAAAGTTACAACCTATAAGCTCTGCGATCTCCTGCTTTATCCTGTTTACCGGGAACCCTATGATATTCTCAACGTCTCCTTCGTAGCGGTCCACCAGAGCAATGCCGCCGAGCTGTATGCCGTAGGCTCCTGCTTTATCGTAAGGCTCATTTGTATCGCAGTATGCCTGTATGCGCGCTTCCTGTGCTTCGTCCAATGGTTTGAAGTATACCAGGCTTTCTTCCGTAAAGGTCCTTACCTGTGTCCCTCCGGCAGCAGCGCTGCAGCATTCCGCGCAGCATCCTTTATCGCAGCCCGGGCTTGCGTTCTTGCCGCAGTTATAAATAAGCGTTACTCCTGTAATTACCCGTTGAGGTTCCACGGACTGTGCCCTCAGCATGCGGACGGCGTCATCCCTGTCTTCAGGCTTCCCGAGGATCTCATTCTCCAGGCAGACTACCGTATCCGCGCCGATCGTCAGAGAGTCTTCCGGCCTGCCCAGCTTTTCGAACACATCAAAAGCTTTTGCTCTTGAAAGCGCACGTACAGTAAGACCAGCGAGCTCTGCTTCGGTGCCGTATCCGCCCTTTTCTACCAGACGTTCCTCTATGGCATGTTCATCTACAGCAGAAGATGCGCATTCAAAAGTGTCCGTTATCTTTTTTATAAGTTCCCGCCTTCTGGGGGATGTGCTTGCCAGAATTATCCTCATGCGATAGATTATATCACAATAAGTATAATTATTATGTTTATAGACCCAAAAAAGTAGTAAAATCAAAGCATGAGCATACTTACACTGCAAAACGACGAACTGCGCCTGAAAGTCGATACCAAAGGCGCTTGCATCAAGACTCTCAACTTACGTGGTACGGAGGTCGGCAGAGACGGTATTACGGTCGGACGCTACGCCAACAGGATAGCCGGAGCGAAACTGCCATTATTCTTCGGGGAATTCGAACTGGACGCCAACGAGAACGGAAACACGCTCCACGGCGGTACCGAAGGTTTCGATAAGAAAGAATGGACGGTTACAGACCACCGCCCGGAACATATCTGCATGGAACTTGTATCAGAGGACGGAGATCAGGGATTTCCGGGAACGCTTAAAGTTAAAGCCGAATACAGTATCGACGGCGGCGAGCTTAAGATCACCTACAAGGCCGAGTCCGACGCTCCCACAGTCGTAAATCTAACCAATCACTTGTATTTCAACCTGAACGGCGACGGTCCCTCCGGGGATCATATGCTTAAGATCAACGCGGATAAAGTTCTGGAGGTGGACGGACAGCTGATACCTACCGGAAAGCTGCTGGATGTACGCGGCACAAGGTTCGATCACAAAAGGCAGAAGCGCTTTTGTCCTGACTTCGACTGCTGCTACGTCCTTAAAGGCAGAGGCCTTCGGACCGTCGCCGCACTTAAAGGATGCGTAAGCGGAATAAGCGTGGAAGTCGAAACGGACCAGCCGGGACTGCAGCTGTATAACACTGATACTCATATCTGCCTTGAGACCCAGCATTTCCCTGACAGCCCCCACCATCCGGAATTTCCGGACACGACACTGCTGCGCGGGCAGATATTCGAGACATCTACCATATACTCTTTCAAGCAGGAGGAGAAATGACTAAGACATATAAAGCACCGGGACGCACAGAGCTCGGCGGAAACCACACTGATCATCAGCATGGCAAAGTGCTGGCAGCCGGAATAGATCTGTACATTACCGCAGAAGCAAAGCCTAACGGAACAAACATAGCAAGGATCAGTTCCGAAGGATATCCGGACATAGAGGTAGACCTCAACTGCCTGGACCCATCTGAGGCGGAGTACGGAACATCACTGGCTCTTGTCCGCGGAGTTGCAGCAGGAATAAAGAATGCCGGCTTTAAGGCAGGCGGATTCGATGCAAAGCTCAAGTCGGACGTGCTTTCAGGCTCAGGCCTATCTTCTTCTGCCGCATACGAAGTGCTTATAGGACGCATTTTCAACGATTTCTACAACAATTGCAAGCTGACGGACGTTCAGATAGCCCAGATCGGCCAGTACGCGGAGAACGTCTATTTTGGCAAGCCCTGCGGCCTAATGGACCAGATGGCATGCTCTGTCGGCAATATAATAGCTATAGACTTTAAAGACCCTTCAGAGCCCGTAATAGAGCGCATAGATTGCCGTTTCGAGGACTACGGATACGCGCTGTGCATCATAGACACCCACACAGAACACGCGGATCTTACAGCGGATTACGCAGCCATTCCCGCGGACATGAAGAAGATCGCCGCGCACTTCGGCAAAGAAGTCCTAAGGGACGTGGATCCGTCGGAATTCGATGATAACAAGACCAAGCTTAAGGTCCTGTACGGAGATCTTGCAGTTAAGAGAGCGGAACATTTCTTTGCTGAAAACGAGCGCGCAGGACTTCTTGCAGAGGCACTTAAAGCCGGAGATTTCAACGAATATCTAAAGCTTGTCAACGATTCTGCCAGGTCCTCCGAGGAGCTGCTTCAGAACACAGTCCCGCAGTCAGACCCGACCGCAACACATTACAGGGACTGCATAGATCTGGCCAGAAAGATCCTAAACGGCCGAGGCGCTGCGCGTGTTCACGGCGGAGGATTCGCCGGAACGATCCAGGCCTACGTACCGCTGGAGGAAAAAGAGCATTTCCGCAAAGAGATGGAAAAGGTCCTGGGATCAGGCTCCTGCCATTATCTGTCCGTAAGCAAATAAAAAACTGATCAGGACATTCTGTCCGTCTGTATCTTTACATCTTAAAACTACAATAGTAATATAAAAGCGGGACCATTACGGCCCCGCTTTTCATTTTAGCTGATGCTAGAATATGATCGAGCAGATAAGCGTGGCTACAAGCGTTATTACAAGCGGGATTATCGTATCCAGCCAGAATACATGCTTATATGCGATCTTGTGGTTGAGTCCGAAGAACGAAAGCATCAGGAAGCAGCCGGTAGCGTGCGGCAGAGAGTCGAACGTTACGGATGCGTTTGCGATAAGTCTGTGCAGTATAGCAAGGTTTGCGCCGGATCCTAAGAAGTATTCACCGAGGTACTGCATAACAAGCTTTGCACCGGAGGAAGCGGAACCGCATACACCTGCAAGAACTGCGGTGGCGATGACTGCCTTCCAGTAGACCGGGATCTGGATGCCCATTACCCATGCAACGACCTTTGCGAATGCCGGAGTGTTGGAAACAACTGTTCCGAAACCAACTACAGCACCGAGGACCAGAGCGGAACCTGCAGCACCTACAGCGCTCTTTGTAAGCATTCCTTTAAAGAGTCCGCCAAGCTTGCCCTGGAAGAACTTGAAGTTGAGAGCCATGCAGACAAGGCTTCCTGCGATCATGGAGATTACTGCAAGCTCGGTAGCGTTTCCGCCGAACCACTTAAGAATGGATCCGACAATGATCAGAGCTACAACAACGATCAGCGGCAGGAATCCACCAACAGTGTTGGGGACTTCATCTCTTCCGCGCAGAGCCGGAATGCTGGCATCGGGGACCCAGCCGGGATCCTTGCCTTCTTCAACTTCCTTCATCATCTTTGCGTATACCTTCTCGCAGTAGATGATGGAAGCGACCATTCCTACTACCAGCATTATGATACCAAGGACCGGAGCTGCGGTAAGAGTGGTACCAAGGGAGGTAGGAATAACGTTAGACAGCTGAGTGGAAGCCGGGCATGCAAGTACGAATGCGCCTGCGCCTGCAGCTACCGGAAGGATTATGGCTTTTCTCGGAACGTTCAGCTCTGCGAACATGCTGAATGCGATGGGTCCGATAGCGAACATGATAACGAAGAAGGAAACTCCGCCGAAGCAAAGTACGAAGCACAGAAGAGTAAGAACTGTCATTATGTGCTTCTTTCCGAACCAGTCGATCAGTTTGTATGCGACTGTTGTGCATGCACCTGTCTCCTGCATCATGTTAGCGAAAATGGTGGAGAAGAGGAACAGCAGATAATATGCTGTAAATACACCTGCAAGACCGCCTATCCAAGCGGTGGAAAGACCTGTCCAGAGGTTGATGCCGTTGAGCAGAAGAACTACAGCTGCGGCAAGGATTGTCGTAGGAACAGCGTGGAAACCCTTATAGCTGACTACGATCAGTATCACTATACCGGCTAAAAGACCGATGATACCTAAAGCGTCCATAAAAAACTCCTTATTGTTTCGATAGAATTATGATCTTTAAAGATAATAGCTTAAGAGACTGATCATCCGGCCCGCCCGGAGTCCTCCGGGCAGGCCGTAAGATATAGAATGTGATTATCTAAGTCTGTAGCAAGTGGTGTACTCGCAGGGCTCGTCGTAGGTCAGGACCTTGGCGGCGATGACTCTCTTGCACTTGAGGCTTGCAAGACCGTGTCCTACGTTCCAGTAGGTCGGCCAGTCGCCCCATTCGGGCTCGTAGAACTCTACGCTGCCGTCGCAATAGGTAACTTCGGGCACTCTGAGAGGATACGGATAATCTGCCGGTTTCTTCCACTTCGGAAGGATGGTCGGATAAGCGATGGCCGGAGTGGTGAAGTTCTTAGCAGGATCTTCGTCATATTCCTTAACTGCAGGGATGTACTTATAGTGCATCTTACCGGCGGATCTTGCTTCGCTCTTCTTAAGGGTCTCAGCATCAGGAGCGGGCTTTGTGGTATCTACTACCATCTTCATGAAGCGGAAGTCCCAGCTGGATGCATAAGCTATCTTCTTTCCGTCCACGTTGCGGACTCTGGGGATGTCGCAATAGAGCTTGGAATAACCCATGGTCTCACGGCCGCCTACGATAGGATCGCAGTGGTTCTCGAACATCGCAAGTACCAGATCTCCGTCCAGGTCGTCTCTCTCACCCTTGAAGTGAACAGGAACGTTGATGTTGATCAGGTTGTAGGTAGCGCCGTTGAGCCATCCGAGGTTTGTGAACTCGCAGAGAGTTACGCTTACGTAAGGATCGTTAAGGGTGTAGCACTCGGGGATCATTGCCTCAAGAGTTTCCCTGTCTGTCTCGTAGGTGACCTGTACAACGTTTACTTCACCGGGCTGGAAGTGGTCGTTCATACCGCGTCCGCCTTCCCACGGCTCGACCTGCATGGAGGACGGTCCGAAGAATACCGGCATGAGATATACTTTGTCTTTTTCAAATTTAAGTGACATTTTCTTTCCTCCTTTATCTGAAAAAGCATTATTGTTTCCTGATATAACTTTAACACTGAGTCAACAAGCGCAGGTAATGCAAAAAAACAACGCCACACTTGCGGTTTTTGCAAGTATGGCGACAAATGCAATATTT
This sequence comes from Bacillota bacterium, assembly GCA_017523605.1. Classification (GTDB taxonomy): domain Bacteria; phylum Bacillota; class Clostridia; order Peptostreptococcales; family Anaerovoracaceae; genus RUG13409. Next base: position 5,934 of record JAFWVZ010000018.1, read on the forward strand.
TAAAATTTTAAATAATAAAAGGCAGGAAAACCGTTCAGATGACGAAAGTCTTCTCTTGCAGGTATTTTACGAATTGAAGGACTTCCGGACGTGTATTCTCTTTCCACCAGAACCAGTAGGATGGTTCGTGAGGCATTTCCTCGATTGGAATGGCTACGACACCGCGCAGCGGTCTGCAGAAGTTAGGTATGACGGCTATGCCCTCGCCCGTTCCCACACGGTTCATCATCATGGACGTATTGTCTGTTTCGAAAACGACAGTCGGAATGAATCCTTCCTCGGCGCATGCTGAAGTCACTCTTTCGAACATCAGCGGAAACTGGCTTCGTTCGTAGAAAATAAACTTTTCATCCTTCAGTTCGGAAAGACTGACCTCTTCCCTGCCGGCAAGCCTGTGTCCAACAGAAACATACGCGCAGTGCCTGAACGACTCCGCGGGTATGGTCTCCAGAAACGGCTGGAACTTAGTAGGAGCATACATCGTATGCAGAAAATCTATGTCCCCCGCCCTAAGCGAAGTGAAGGCAGACGTGCCGGACACTTCCTGCGTCTTTATCGGCGATCCAATGTTTTTGCTGTTCCATTCGGCACACAACTCTCTGGAACGATCCGACCATCCGAATCGGAATTCCCCGATTATGATGTTCCCTTCGCCTACAGGTGTATAGACCGAAGCTATGTGAGCAGCTCTCTCGTAGTGCTCAACTATCTGTTCCATTTCAGGAAGGATCTGCTTGCCGATGTCGGTAAGCACAGTCTCCGTGCGGCTGCGTTCGAATAATACGCATCCAAGTTCTTCCTCCATGGAAGATATCATGCGGGAGAAAGCAGGCTGCGACATGAATATGCTGTCCGCTGCCTTGAAAAAACTCCCGCACTTTGCTGCAGTGCAGAAACCTTTGATCTTACGGATGTTCATGGATCAGCCTCCAAACATGCTGCGGATCTCTTTATATACGGCCTTTTTTTCGTCGTCCCACTTGCTGAAGTCGTCTGACGTAAGCAGTATTCCGCCGTACGAAGCGTTTGCGGTATACAGTGCCTTCTTTTCCTCTGCGTTCATCTTGCAGTTCTCGTCGCGGAGGAAGAAGACGTCCGGGTCGTTCATGAAGGCGCGTCCGTTCAGCTGTCTGCGGAAAGTGGTATCGTCTATGCTGTTTTTGGTGGAGACTCTTTCCCGGTGAGTCATACGCATGAGCGCTGTGCTGTCCCATTCGGGTCCTACGTCGCAGCCTATGCGGCAGTAATCCACAAGGCCGAAAGCAGGCATCAGAGGAACACCGCAGCCCAGAACGAGCTTGTCCCCGCACCAGCTTCTTATAAGCTTCATGGCGCGTATCATGCGGCCTGCCCTGCTCTCGTCTTCCGTTCCGTAAGGCGCAGCAGCATAAAGGAAGTCCAGTTTTACAAGGTCGAATCCCCATTCGTCGAATACCGTGCGGAACACCTTTTCCAAGTATGCTGCGACTTCCGGCTTATCTATGTCCAGAGCGTAGAACGGTCCCCAGTTAACTCCCGCAACCCAAGGCTTTCCGCCGGGCTTAAGAAGCCAGTCCGGATGGTTCTTTACAAGCTCAGAGCTTTCCTGAGCGCCGAAAGGCGCAAGCCAAAGACCTGCCTTATACCCACGCAGATGTATCTCATCCGTAAAAGCCTTAAGACCCGAGGGGAAACGATCCTCGCGGACAGTAAGCCAATCGCCTACCGCAGCCTGCCATCCGTCGTCTATCTGGAACAGATCGCCGTGTTTAAGTACACCTGCTGCTCCGTCAAGATCCGACAGAAGTTCGGACTCGCTTATCTTGTTATAACGGTTGTACCAGCTGGTATATCCCGCAAGTTTTTCCGTAGTCCTGGCCTTAATGCCCATGGCATCGAACCATGCGTCGAACACCTCGTCTTCCGAGCCCTTGGCGTAGAAGATGTCGAAGGCTTTAAGCTCCCCTTTGCAGCTCATGCCGCGGCAGTCGCGCTCGATAAGAAGCTTTCCGGACGCCGCATCCACTGTAAAAACAGTATATCCGGGCTCCTCGTCCAGCGACGCGAACAGACGGAACTCTTCGCCGTTTCTGATGTAACAGTATGAATATCCGGTAAAGATCCCGGGCGTCTGCGGATAATTGCGGAAAAAGATGTCACCGTATCTTTCCAGATAAAACTTGTGCGTAAGCTTTTTAGGAAGCTTTTTGCCGAATACACGCTGGACGTCTCCGGGAGCAAACTCCGGGGAATGAGTCCATGTCTGGTATCCGTTTACGAATATCCTGTCGTCTTCCGCGATCTCCAGACGCATGTCCGCCTCTACGTCCCTCAGATGTCCTTCCGGAACGTCGCATCTTATGCGCAGCGGACCTTCGGAAAGCTCGGCCATGCCGTCCAGCTTTTCCTGCCCGGAGGCGGTCTGGACTGTTATCCTGTAGTTTATAAGACTCATAAGGTCTCCTTATTTCTCAGCTTCTTCCTTTTTTTCTCTGAGTATCCTGGAGTTCTCTTCCGCCACTTCATCTGTCAGCTTGAACCTCTTCTTAAAGAAGAAGAACGCAACGAACAGAAGAACTATCGGAATTATGGTCATGAGCAGCCTCAGTCCCGTTATGGCAGAAGCAGTCTGCTGGACTATCTCGCCGGTCTGATCCGAGTTGCCCTGGAACTTTATAATGTCCAGTCCGACGCCCGCTATGGCGACGGATATGCCGGACGCAAGCTTAACAACGAAGGTCTGCATGGAGAAGATCACGCTCTCTTCGCGGTGTCCTATCTTTAACTCGCCGTAGTCGACGGAGTTGGAAAGGAACACAGTAGTAAGTACTGAAAGCATTCCGTTGCATGCGAAGACGATTATTCCGGGGATGCAGATAAGTATCAGGTTTCCGGAAAGGCCGGTGAAGCACAGAGCCATTATTATCAGGTAACCTATCATCGCTCCCAGAAGCGATACCCTTAATACCTGCGTGTTGCTGAGCTTTTTGCGCAGCAGCGGATAGATGACCATCATGCCTATGATCTGGAACGCTCCGCCGACCGTGGAGAACAGCGTGTAGCTTCCTACCCAGTCGGATCCGGACGCCGGACCCAGGTCGTACTTGAAGAACAGGATTATAAGGTTAGAAGTTATGTACAGAGCACTGTTGATCAGCACTATGCCGATAACGACTACAAGAGCCTGATCGTTGGCGAACAGTCCCTTGAACATCTCCTTTACGGTAGGAGTCTCCATCTTGGTCCTGTGGGTCTCTTTTACCGCAAGGCAGCAGATGACTTCCGTAACGATGAATACTATTCCTACGATAAGAGCTACGATCTTGAAACCGGCTCTCTCGCTGCCGCCTCCGAAGGCGCTTACGGAAAGCATGGTGCCTACCTGGATTATCGCGGAACCGACGCCTGCGCAGGTCCTTCCTATAACGGAGAGGTTCTCACGGTCCTTAGGAGTATCTGTAACAGCAGGGATCATGGACCAGTAAGGAATGTCCATTACGGTGTAGGTCATTCCCCAGAGGATGTAGATAACGGCGAAGTATACCAGAAGCCCGGTCCCCTGAGTCTTTGGCGCCGCGAACAGAGCGTACAGAACGAATGCGTTAAGTATCGTACCGGTGAACAGCCAGGGACGGAACCTTCCCCACTTGCTCTTGGTCTTAGCGACGACAATGCCCATGAACGGGTCGTTTACTGCGTCGAAGACTCTTGCGACCATCAGGATGAGACCTACGAACGAAGCCTTAATGCCGAGCAGGTCCTGATAATAGTAAAGAACGTAGCCGGCAGACAGGGCGTAGACCATGTCCTTGCCTACGGCGCCCAGGCCGAAGGCGATCTTTTGCTTTAAACTTAGTTTCATAACTGCCTTCCTTTAACTGAGAATTCTATTTCGAAAGGCTCTGTCTGAGCCGTTCTGACCGTAAGTTTTGCCGTTCCGGACTGTCCGGTGGTCTTTACGTATGCTCCGCACATTCCGCCTTCGGCGGTGCAGATGTCCGGTCCGACGATTTGTATCGGACCTTCCGCATCGAAGCGTACCGGGATCTGCGCATAGACCGCAGCGTTATCGTTCTCGTCCAGTAAGCGTACGCGGATGGATGCCATGTCGTAGGTAAAGTCTTCGGAAAGCTCCGTATTGCTGCATTTTACTTCCAGATGGAGCTTATCCGACGGAGATCTCTTTACGCTCTTTACGACCTTGCCGTCCTTAATTGCATCGAAGCGCCATACCGTACTGGATCCGCCCCAGTTTCCTACGTATTTGCCGTACAGCGCAACGCCGTCCTGATAAGTAAGCTTGTACTTTGCCATCGCTCTGGCAAACCTAAGCTTAGCCTTCAGCGGAAGATTGGACGGTCCGTATTTCTGAATGTCGGCAAGGCACGCCGCTACGTCCCTGGCTTTGTTCTCCGGGAAGCCTTCCTGAGTGGAAAGGAGCTCACCTACAAGATCGTCTATCTTTACCGGAGGATGCTTGATACCGCCCGTATATTGCGGTTTAAATGTTTTTACATAATAATCATTTTTGTAAAGCTTTACTTCGTCGGCATTAGTCAGCACGTATATGCTTCCGATGTTGCCGCCGGGGTAATCTCCTATGTCCATGGAAGAAGCCGGTTCCAGCACCGGGACCTTCTCGCCCTGGCTCGCATACGTATACGCAGCGATCTTAGGGTTGCGGAACGCATCCATTACTCCGTGATAGCATACCTTGTCGCCCGAACCGAAATCCTTGTGCGTAGGATAATCGAACATGCACCACTGGAAAGTGCCGCAGTGCTGTCCGTCGGCCATGGAATCATTGAGGACCTTGGCGTGCCTTAACGCGTGCTCCTGCCTTCTGGACCAGTTATCATAGGACTTGGTCGGGAACATATGGCCGTTTGCCTCGGAGATGATGAGCGGCTTTCCTGCTTCTTTTGTTACCTTATCCTTCGGTTTGCATCCGGGATTGTTGCCCTCGTGGGAGAAATCGTTATATGAATAGACGTCCTCCAGAAGATGGCTGTTCTCTATGTAGCGAACGCCGGAGGTCTGCCTTGTGGGATCCAGTTCTCTGGCAAGCTTGTTGGTCCTTTCGTAGAGACCGTCGCAGTCCTGAGACTCGTTTATGCGAACGCCCCAGAGAACGATGGACGGATGATTTCTGTACTGGAGCACCATCTCGCGGGTATTCTCCACCGCC
>JAFWVZ010000260.1 GCA_017523605.1 Bacillota bacterium
GAAGACGAACTTCTTTTCGCCTTTAAGATCCGCGTACATTCTTTCTATTCTTTCTGTCATGACTTCCTCTCTTTCGGTTCTGACATTAACTTGAACTGATTTTGGTGCGCTGCCGGGGCGCACGTTCCATAGGCGCAGTACCTGTGGGTCCAATGCTTCCGGCAGTTTTAACAAGTACAATTTACACTATGTAAAATACGCCGTCAAAGCATTATTGAGCCGCAAAAAACGGTTTATGCAGGGGTGCACTCGGAGATAAAAACATTGTGCAGTGTTGCACAACCGTTGTGCAACATGCTATAATCAGCATGAAAAAGGACAGTGCCCGGAAAGGAGCGGAAATGCGCGGAACAGTAGATGTAGTAAGGCTCGGAAACGCCGAGCTGTTCTCACCGAAAGAGCTCAGCAAAAAGTCGTTCAGGAGAACGGAATGGAAACTTAAGATAGCGCAGGCTTCCGCTTCGGGAAGCACCATGCGCGAAGTTCTCGGATTGTTCGCGGGACTGGCGGACGGAGCTGTGTTCCTTCTGGATAAAGACCTTAAGATCTCTTACTTCAGCGGCAGCAGCCACACGTCCGGGAAGCTGGCTTCCGCGCTTCTGAAACGCGGCGGCGCGGACGGTACGGAGCTTAAGGAACTGCTGTCCGGAACATCGGAAGACAAGCTTATATATCAGGATCTGGAAGACGGCGATATCTGCTGGATAAGTACCGTAAGGCTGGAAAAGACGGAAGAGTTCTACATAGTGCTCATAACCGGCGGATCTGCGGAGGACAGCGAGATCTCCGTACTGTTCGGCATGCTTCAGGAATGCTTCGAAGAGATAAACCTGCGAAGGCTGCACGGAAACATCCCGCCCGGAGATACAAAAGCGTTCATCACGGCGCTGACGGGCGGCGCGCTTTCCGAGTGGGACGACATAGACGCTTACATGAAGAGGCTCCCCTCTCCTCCCAAAAAATACATGACCATAGGCGTTGCGCAGGCTTCGCCCATGGGCCGCACCTCCGTGGAAAGCCTGTCCTCGCAGCTTAAGGCCTTCTTCCCGGACTGCAGCTGCGCCGTCCTGGGAGACCAGATAATACTGCTTATAAGCAATACCACCAGAGCCTTCCAACCAAAGCCCATATTCAGCGAAAAGGACATGCATTCGCTGCTTACGCAGTACGACGGCCACATAGCATTCTCCAACGTTACCCAAAGGCTGGACATGCTGCGCACCAACTATCTGCTGGCGGAGAGCACGCTGCGCCTGGGTAAGGCCATACAGGAGCGCGGAGGGTCGCGCATATTCTATTACGAAGATTACGCGGAATACATTGCCATAGAACTGTCGCTGGAACGCTACAGGGACATAATGCACCACGACGACCTGCTCTTCCTTACGAGCCCGGACGCCGTTACGCTCTACCGCTACGACTATCACCACGGAACGGATCTGCAGACCGTACTGTATTATTTCTGCAAGAACAACGGCAACATATCCACGGCCGCGAAAGAGGCCTTCATGCACCGCAACACCTTCTCCGCAAGGATGTCGCAGATACGCGAGATCCTTTCCGGCGTGGACCTTACAGACGGCAAGGTGCAGCACAGGATGCTCTTCTCCTGCAGGGTATTCCGCTACTATAACCTTTACTACGATAAAAACGCCCCGAAAAGCCTTTCGGAGCGCCTGTCGCTTACTGAATCAAAGGTGTGATGTACGGGGACGGGAGACCGTCTCCTTTTTTATTTCAGAACATGGATCGGGCAACGGATCGGCCGGGGATCACAGTCTGCTCTTTACCGCGGCTATGAACTGCGCGGTGGTGAGAGTCTGAACATCGTCGCCCTGGGCCAGCATGGCCAGATCACCTGTCATCTGCCCCGCCTCTATGGTGTCCAGGACCGCATCTTCCAGCCTGCATGCGAATTCCGACAGCGCGGTGTTGCCGTCCAGCTCGCCGCGCTTTTTGAGCGCGCCGGTCCACGCGAATATGGTAGCCACTGGGTTGGTGGAAGTCTCCTCACCTTTCAGATACCTGTAATAATGGCGCGTAACCGTTCCGTGCGCGGCCTCGAACTCGAAGTATCCGTAAGGCGATACAAGGACGGATGTCATCATGGCAAGGCTTCCGAAAGCCGTTGATACCATGTCGCTCATAACGTCGCCGTCGTAGTTCTTAAGAGCCCAGATGAACCCGCCTTTGGAGCGGATGACACGGGCAACAGCGTCGTCTATGAGAGTATAGAAATACTCTATTCCCAGCGCCTTAAAGCGCGCATGGTACTCTTTTTCATATATTCTTTCGAAGATCTTCTTGAAGGTCTGGTCGTACTGCTTGGAGATGGTGTCCTTGGTGGAGAACCACAGATCCTGCCTCTCCGACAGCGCGTACTCGAAGCAAGAGCGGGCGAACGCCTCTATGGAGCTGTCCTTGTTAAACATGGACTGAAGAACGCCTGCACACTCGTAATCGTATACGGTCTCCTTAAACTGAGCGCCGTCCTTTCCTGTAAATACGAGCTCCGCCTTACCGGGACCCGGAACTCTGTATTCCGTGGCCTTGTATACGTCGCCGTAAGCGTGACGGGCTATGGTTATGGGAGCCTTCCAGTTTCTTACCGCCGGCTTTACGCGGCTGGTCATAATGGGTGTACGGAAGACCGTGCCGTCCAGCGCCGCCCTGATCGTTGCGTTGGGGCTCTTCCACATCTTCTTAAGCTTGTATTCTTCCACTCGCTGCGCGTTTGGAGTTATGGTGGCGCACTTTACGGCAACGCCCAGGCGCTTTGTCGCTTCCGCGGCTTCTACGGTCACCTGATCGTCAGTGGCATCCCTGTTGGCAAGTCCAAGATCGTAATACTCCGTATTCAGCAAAACGAACGGGCTTATAAGCTCGTCCTTTACCATTTGCCAGATGATGCGGGTCATCTCGTCGCCGTCCATCTCCACGATGGGGTTCATCTTTATCTTTTCCATGGTGTGTCTCCTTAGGTGCCGACGGTCATGTAACGTTGAAATTACCGAGAATTATAACAAATCACGATGCTTCTGTAAACCTGAACGGACTATATAAGCTAAACAAAAAGGACGGCCGTTAAGGCCGCCCGATCGATAGTAAGATCCTGAATATAAGGCTGCTTTCGCTACAGGTTCTCGTTGCGCAGAGCGTCTATGGGATTATCTTTTCTTATCCTGTGCGTTGCATAGAGCATGGTGGCAAACACCACAATGAACACGCTCGCAACGGCTATGATCACGCCCTTCCACGGAATGTAGAAACTGCTGTCTATGGCCCTGGACGTAACGTTGTATATCCAGAAGGTCATCAGCAGCGCCGCCGGAAGACCGAACAGCAGGCTTCGGGCTCCGTAGATGATGCACTCGTAGTTCATCATCTTGCTGAAGCCTCTCTCCGAAAGTCCTATGGACTTCAGCATGGCGAACTCCCTGCGCCGCAGCAGTATGCTTGTGGAAACAGTGTTGAACACGTTGGCCAGCGCTATCAGAGATATAAGGATTATGAAGCCGTACGAGAACACGTTGACTATCGTTACTACCATCCTCTCCGAGTTGCGGTTCTCCGCAATGTTAGCCAGGCCGGACGTATCGTGTCCGGAGGATGCCAGGACGTTCTTCATCTCCTCGTATACTTTGTTATAGTCCCTTGCGAGGACGGCCGTCTGAACGCCGTTCATGCCGATATCATTCAGATCGAACCCCGATGTTATCACAGGCATCATGCTGTACGGATAGATCACGGACGCGTTCTGGGACGAGAGCAGCACCGGCGCGGTCTGAGTAACTGCGCCTATGTTAAGTTTCGTCTTTATCGTAGCATCCTCGATGCCCTTGATGACCACTGCCTTGGCCGGATCAGGATCCACGCCGGTCCTGTAACATTCTTCCAGGTATTCTTCGGGGTAGTAAGCGATCTTCGGCGAACCGGTATCGTAGCCGTAATGATACATCTGGCAGCCTTCCACGGTCTCGTAAGTGCACCAGTCGACCGCTGCCGGGAGCTTGGACTCATTTAAAAGATCGAACAGTATTATCTTTCGTCCGGAACCTTCGTCCGAATATGTCCTTTCCTTGTTGAACAGAAGCGCTTTCGGGGACTGAGCGTCGAACCAGCCCTTTTCCTCCAGACCGTTCTCCGCAAGCAGGGCCTTGAATTCTTCGTCATTTATGAATGCGAGCCCGGTGTATGTCTCGACGTAGTCCTTTTCCGTTCCGTCTTCGCTGCCCATGTTCTTCTGAAGCTTCCAGTAGCGGTCGCTCATAAGCTCGTTCGGTATGCGCATCTGGACCTGGTTGTCGATGCCCCAGCAGACTCTGTCCACACCTGCGATCCCGGATATGAGCGCTGCAAGCTCCTCGGGAGTTCCCTTCTTGCTGCCGTATTCGGAATAATAGATGTCCATCTGGGTCCCATCGGATACGACACTGTCCACGGAACCCGTCAGGTAGGAACAGAAACTGGACGCCGATATGAACAGCACCACGCTCATGAAAAGCGAGATTATCGTAGAGCGATACCTTTTCTTATTGCGTTTGAAGCTCTTGGAAGCCATCATGCCTTCGAAGCCGAAGAGATTCTGCGTTAGCTTGCCGGTCTTGACTTCTCTTGGTTTTATCTTGGTATCTGCGTTCTGCCTTATTGCTGTTATCGGAGATATGCGCACCGCCCTGCCCGCCGGTATCCACGCGGAAACGAGTATTACCGCAAGGCATACGAGCGCTGATACCGCAAGGGCTATTGGGTTTAGGACTATCTTCATCTGAACACCGCGCACGCCCAGGAATC
>JAFWVZ010000261.1 GCA_017523605.1 Bacillota bacterium
CATAAGCAAGGCGGACGCGCATCCTACCATGCTGTGAGTACGCACTCCGGCATCCTTAAACCGCTTTGAACGCTCTATTCCGACTATGCCGCCAAGCACCGCAGCCGCTATCAGGCGTATCAGCATCTCCAGGATCTGGCCTCCGCTGAAGCCCGCTATGAACTTGTCTATGAAAGCCATTTCACACCTCTGTAACTATTTTTTGTATCTTGCGCCCTTGCCCAGGACCATCTCCTCGTAGGCCTTCTGTATCCTGGCGTAGTTGCCGTCGCGGTCGAGGGCTATTCCGCGCCCTATTCCGTCTACCACCACGCCTCTGCCTATGGCATCCAGCTTTTCATCCAGAGATCTGAGCAGAGCCGGCGCGCTTCCCGGCTCCGTGCTTCTGCCGTCGAATATTACGTGGATGTAAACGTTCTCCACGCCCTCCGCCATCTCGGTAAGCATCAGCGGGTAGTCTATGCATCCGTGGCTGGACTTTTCAGTAAGGAGCGCTATAAGATGAAGCGGTCTTCCGTCCTTCCTTGCGCCTTCTATTGCGTGCAGGAAGACAGGGTTGGTCTTAAATGATCCGTCGTTTATGGCGTTATCCATGCGTACGTCGTCCTGAGCCACTATGCGCCCTGCGCCTATGTTGTTGTGGCCGGCCTCGGAGTTGCCTGCCTTGCCGGCCTTAAGTCCTACATCCTCTCCGGAAGCCCTCAGCTTACTGTTCGGATAGTTCGCCAGCATGGCGTCCCAGCCCGGAGTGTCGGCAAGGAATATGGCGTCGCCGTCGTCTCCGGTGCCAAAGCCCCAGCCGTCAAGTATTATCAGCATCATCTTTTCGTTGGTGATGCCTTTTGTCTCTATAAGGCTGCTGCCACTCATCTCGGCGGCTTTTTCTATGCCGAGCACGCTCAGGACGGTCGGAGCGATGTCTCCGAGCCTGCCGTCGCGCAGCTTCATGTCCCTGCCCTTGGGATCCAGTACCACGAACGGCACCAGGTTGGTGGTGTGCGCTCCGTGAGGCTTTCCGTCCTTGGTATACAGTGTCTCTATGTTTCCGTGGTCCGCGGTGACTGCCACCAGATAACCTTTTTCCTTGGCGTAGTGAGCCACCTCGTCCACATACTTGCTTATTACAGAAGCTGCCTTAAGCTTTGCCTCGGTGTTCTGCGTATGGCCTATTACGTCGCCGTTGGCGAAATTGGTAACGATGAAGTCGTACCCCTGGTCCGCGGCTTCCTTAACTTTATCTGCCACAGCAGGCAGGCTGAGTTCCGGCTTCTGATCGAACGGAATGCCTTTGGGGGACGGAATGCAGAGATCCGTCTCTCCCGGGAAAGGCTGGTTGTATCCGCCGTTAAAGAAGAATGTAACATGCGCGAACTTCTCGGACTCGGAGCAGTGGAACTGCTTAAGGCCCGCCTCGGACAGAACCTGAGCAAGAGGCTTTTGGACTCTCTCCGGCGCGAATGCTATGGGAAGGTTCTTGAGCTTCTCGTGATACATGGTCATGATCACGAACTCAAGGTCCTTCATGTATTCTCTGGGGAAGTGCTTGAATTCCGGATCCGTAAAGGCCTCTGTAAGCTCTATCTCCCTTTCTCCGCGACGGCAGCAGAACACGACCTTGTCCCCGTCCTTTATCCTTCCGACAGGCCGGCCGGCCTCGTCCTCCAGGACCATGGGCTCCAGCGAATAATCGGTCTGCCCTTCTTTGTATGCGTTTTCCACGGCCTTCGCCAGCGCGTCTCCTCCGTGAAACTTACCCATCTTTATGCCTCCTTACTTAAGCGGCGGGAAAATGTCCAGCAGCTTTGCGAAATGATCTATGAACAGATCCGGCTTGTTCTCCTCGGTGACCTCCTGAGGTTTCTTGCCGGGATAGCGCACACCTATGGTCATTCCCAGACCCGCGGCCTTTGCGCCTACGATGTCCCTGTTGAGATTGTCGCCCACGTAGCATGTGCGGGCAGGATCGGAGCCGGTCTCTTCCAGCGCGTAATAATATATTGCAGGGTGAGGCTTTCTGATAAGGCACACGGACGACTGCTGGACGCTCTTGAAATACGGCCTCAGTTGATCCTTGTCAAGCCACTCGTCTACTTCTTCCGTTCCCACAAGATCGCTTACGATAGCCAGCGTGTAGCCCCTTTTATAAAGTTCCTTTACTGTCTCTATTCCTCCGTCGGTGACGACGCGCTCGCCCTTGGTCTTTCTGTAGGCGTAGGTCATCTCCGCGGCGTGCTTAAGCACGCGCTCTTTGGGGAAATCGAATGCCAGCCATCTTGTCCACAGAACGTCCACGGGAGCTTCGCAGTAGAAGTGCAGTGCCCACTCGCGGTACTTGTCGTAGCGGGGCTCTATCACGTTATGATAGAACTCCTCCGGGTCTTCCTTAACGCCCAGACAGTTTGCTATCACGGTCATGGCCTCTCTCTGGTACGCCTCGTCCTTTCTGATCACCCTGAAAGTATCGCCGAGGTCTATGAAAAGGGTGTCTATGTTCTTCATCTGACTCCTCCGAGTATCGGAATGTCCAGTATGTCCACGAACCTGTGGACTATGTAGTCCGGTCTGTTTTCGTCTGTTATGACGCTCTTGGCCAGCTTCTTTTCGCTTATGAACAGGATGTTTGCTCCTATTCCCGCGGCAATGGCTCCGGTTATGTCCCTGTTGAGATTGTCCGCCACGGAAGCGCATTCCTCCGGCTTAAGGCCAAGCTGTTCGCAGCCCATAAGGTAGGCTCTGGGATCAGGCTTTCTTATGCCGCAGACCGGGGACAGCACCAGCGCGTCGAAATAATCCTCCAGCCTGTCATCCTTAAGCCAGTCCTGGATCTCGGTCTCCCCTATAAGGTTGGATATTATGCCCAGCTTATAGCCCCTGGCGTGGAGTATCTTTATTACTTCCCTGCCGCCTTCCACAACGCAGCGGAATCCCTTTACCTGCCTGTACTGGAAGGTAAGCTCGTGGCAGATCTTCTCGATCTGATCCGCCGGCATCTCCGGCAGGAGCCATTTGTGCCAGAGCTCGAAATCGCTGCTCTCCCGGCACCCCGGAAGCGCCCAGTCCCTGTACGGAACGTAGCGCTCTTCAACCATTGCAAGGAATGCGTCGGCGTCATCCCGGCCGGCCAGTTCCGCCATCCGCCTTTTAGCTTTCTCCTGGTGGGACGGCAGATCATAAGCAATGCGCAGCGTCCCTCCAAGATCGAAAAATACGCCTTTTATCTCTGCCATGTCGTTACCTCACTTGAGCGGCGGGAAAAGATCCAGAAGCTCCGGTATGGACTTTATCCTGTAATCCGGAAGGACCGTAGGAGCCTTGCCTTCGCGGTCCGCAGTACCTGCGTCCTCGAACAGCACCATGGCGCCGAAGCCCGCGTCCTTTGCGCCCTCAACGTCGCGGACAGGGTTGTCTCCTACATAAGCGCACTTTTCAGGGTCGGAACCTATGCAGCGTGCGCCGAGAAGGTAGATCGCAGGATCCGGCTTGCGAAGCCTTACCTTGGAGGAAAGAATGACGGTCTTGAAGCAGTCCGCCACGCCGTCCCGGCACATCCAGTCTGGGATCTCGGTCTCTGTTACTGTGTTTGCTATTATTCCCAGTTTATATCCGCGGCGCTGAAGCTCTCTTAATGTTTCCAGCGTGCCGTCGTGTACCACGCGGCGTCCGTCGTGGTCTCTCCAAAGACGGGTAAGACGGGCGGCATTTGGCGCCACCTTCTCCGCCGGGTAATCCGGGAGCAGATACTGCAGCCACAGTTCCATCTCCGAAACGTCCAGAAGTTCCGTCTTGGCCCACTTACGGTATCTGTTCCAGTTAGCGGTAAGCTTTTCGAAGAACGTGTCGTGATCTTCTCTGGCACCTACAAGCTCCATAAGTTCTTTCTCGGCAGCGGCAGCGAATTCCGGATCCTCCACCACATAGCGGAGAGTTGCGCCGACATCGAAGAATACTGTATCGATTATGTTTGCCATTTTGTTTTCCTCCAGTTACCGTGCGTTTTCTTTTTCTATGATAGCCGGGATCTCCGACAGATCGGAGATCTTGTAGTCCGGTTCGTATCCTGAGTTCTCCAGCCCTTTGTCCCTGTGAGCGGTGTTGGGCTCGCTTATCCTTATCATCAGCTTCCAGCCGGCGTTCCTGGTGCCTATCACGTCACGGGAGATCGTGTCTCCTACGTAGCACAGTTCCTCCGGCTTAAGGTCCAGCTGCTTTTCCGCTATGCGGAAGATCTCCGGCGAAGGTTTTCTGATCCCGGTGCCGGCCGATGTGACCACACAGTCCATAAGGTCCAGTATGCCGTACTCCGCAAGGAAATGCGGAACTACGGAGCGCGATATAATGTTGCTTATGATCCCGAGCTTTAAGCCCATTCCCTTAAGCGTCTCCATTGTCTGCTTAAGGTGCGGGCGCCTCATTACCATAGGCCTTTCGTAATCGTACAGGAATCCGAGTTCCTCCGCCATGGGTCCGAGCTGTTCTTCGCTTATTCCCATGCCTTTAAGATAGTATTCGCTCCAGATCCTGGCCGCAGGATATTCCCTTAGAGTCTTCTCGGAATGGGCCTTGTACTCCTCAGCATTTACAGGAAGACTTACGGCAAAGTCTTCCGGGCTGACCGGGAGCTTAATGCCGTAATCCCAGAGCCTGTCGATTATCCTTCTGGCGAACCAGATGTCCCGTCCCGGAGGGACCGAACCGCGGTGAAGAGTACCTCCCAGATCGAACAGTACTGCTTTGATCATTCCTGCGCCCTCCTTTCCGGCTTTAAATATACTCAAACGTTTGCGTTAATTGCTAAGTTAAATATAAACGATTTTTGTCGTAAGGTCAAGATTAAAAACGTCGTTTTTTGTTGCGGAACCAAGCTTCGGAGCAAGGCCGAGAACTTATCTCCACAAGTGTCCGGGACTTATCCGGCGCGTTTGCGCCAAAGCCCGAATGCACTGAAACTTTAATATTTAAAGGCATATCGTTCCGATATCCGGCTTCGAACCGCGCTTCTTGTTAAAAAATCTACTTTGTTTCCACTTTGCTATTGCATTTACGAAAATATTGTAATAAAATATTTGCGTAAATGTAACGGAAATTTTCGTTAAGAGGTATCTACATGAAGAGTGTGACCATCAAAGATGTTGCCAAAGCAGCCGGCGTATCCTACTCCACCGTATCAAGAGCTCTTTCCGGCAGCCCGGAGATCAGCGAGGAAACACGCGAACGCATAATACGCATGTGCAAGGAGATGAACTACATGCCCAACACCGTGGCAAGAGCCATGGTAATGAAGAGCACCAAGCTCCTCGGCCTCATACTCCCCAGCATCAACAACCCGTTCATGTCCGAAATGGCTTATCACATAGACCGCCAGGTAAGAGCCCGCGGCTACAACATAGTCCTCTGCAACTCCTCCGGGGATCCCGAGCAGGAACGCGAACAGTTCGAACTAATGATAGCCCGCCAGGTTGACGGCATACTACTGCTTCCTGCCATGGCCGACAGCTATGCGCTGCTGGAACCCTACCTCAGCCGCATCCCTACGGTATTTGTAGGTGAGAACCTCCGGGAAGCACCCGAGAGCTACGTTTCCGTGGACAATTTCCGCGGAGCACAGATAGGAATGGAGTACCTCTACGGACTCGGTCACAGAGACATCCTGTACTTCGGGCGCAGACGCGGCAGCACCACCCATCAGCTCCGCGCCGACGGATACGCGGCCTTCTGCAGGGAACACGGACTTAAAGAGCAATACTGCAACAACATGTTCTCTTCCACTACCATTAAGTATGGATACCAGCAGGCCATGCAGCTCTTCCAGCAGGAGCGCGGCTACACGGCGATCTTCGCGGCAACGGACACCAATGCGCTGGGAATAATGCAGGCCGCGGAAGAGCTGGGGATAAACATCCCTGACGACGTATCCCTTCTGGGATTCGACAACATCCGCGACAGCGGACTGCCCAGGATAGATCTTACCACCATAGAACAGCCCAAGAAGCTGCTTGCCTCCGTTGCTGTGGACACCCTTCTGGACAAGATCACCAACGAACTGTCCGGCTACTCGCACAGGATAATATCCCCCGCCCTGATAGAACGCAGGTCCTGCAGGCGCATATAGCACACTTTTCATTCAGTTTTCACGGTACGATAAACGGTCTTGCGCGCATGGCGGAAGACCGTTTTTTTATCTTTTATCGAGCATTCCCTTTACTATGGGATATACGTCGTATATGTCGCTTATCAAATGGTCAGGCTCGAACTCGCGGACTACGCCGCAGTCCTTTTCGCATGTAAGTTTGGAGCCTATCTGTATTGCGCAGGCAAAGCCCGCCCTCTTGGACCCTATTATGTCTCTGGAGACGGTATCGCCTACGTAAACGCAGTCCTTTGGATCCACCTGCAGCTGATGAGCAGATACATAGAATATGTCCGGCAGCGGCTTTCGCATGCCCGTTACGGAAGAGAGCGTAACATCGGAAAAGAAGTCCCTTATTCCGTACTCTTCCAGGCTGTCGAACACCTGATACATGGCAGCTGTGTTGCTAATTATTCCAAGCTTAAGACCCAGGTCCTTAAGTCCCTGCAGCATCTCAGCCACACGGGGACGCAGAGCGCGGTGATAATGAGTCACTTCCCACATGTGGGCTATCGGCTCGCAGACCGGCTCCAGCTTCTCTTTCGGAAATCCGAAGTCCTTAAGGATGTAATCGCGCCAGATCGGCACAGGCTTAAGTTCCACATCGGATGCGTCGCGGAAGATGCCGTACTCCTTCCAGCCCCGGTCGACGATGCGTTTCAGGTCCTCCCTGCCGACGCCGGGATCGAGGCCGGCTTCCTTAAGCATTACGCTCAGTTTATCGATGGCTTCCCATTCCGATACGCTGTCGACGAAGATATCCTCGAGCGTGCCGCCCATATCGAACATTACAGCACTTATCATCTGCAACCCCTCTCATCCGCGGCGGATGTATTTTTTGTACTCCGGTTCTTCTTCCTTAGGCGCCGCAGGTCTGTAGTCCCTCTTGTAAAGACGGAAGAAGACTATCAGGCCCAGCATCAGCGGAATGATTATGAACCAGCAGAAAAACTTAAGAAATTCGGGCATGGATCCGGTACCCTTAAGCATTACGGCCATGGTAACGACCGATGCCGCACCAAGAAGCGCCAGCCAGATGTACGTACCCAGCATCAGGCGCTTGTCGGAGAACCATCTGTGCAGCAGGCACCCTATCAGAAGCGGCGGAACGCTGCAGATGACGGATCCGGTAAGGTTCCCCAAAACGACTGGCCAGCCTCTTGTAACGGGCTCCAGCCAGTCGATGATGAAGTAGAACGATGCGTAATGGAAAGCGAAGAAGGCTATCGCAAGGCAGAAAGTATATATAAGAAAACCGCTCTTGGGCTTTCCGTTCTCAGTGAACAGAAATGTGC
>JAFWVZ010000019.1 GCA_017523605.1 Bacillota bacterium
CTCCATGGCTTTGTGGTACTCAAACCCGTTGAAGGTGCTGTTCCTGCCGTTGCAGTAGCCTGCCTGGAAAGGCATGCCGCCGGTGAGCGCCGCCGAAGCCGGATCCGCTGCCATTATTGCTTCCATCTCCGGGACGGATGCCACGTAAACGTTGCCATGTTCGGGTATGGCAGTCTGATCTTCCATGAAGCGGATAAGCGCGGATACGTCGTACCCCTCGATCACTCTTCCGTAGGAACGGAAGGCGTCGCTGCGTACGCTGTTTACTCGTACTTTATTTACTTTGTTAAGTTCTTCCAGTCTACTCACCGCGCACCACCTTTATGGTCGCGCAGAAGTCTTCCTTGGCAAGGCCCATCTCCAGAGCCTTGTCGTAGACACGGGCGGCATTCTCCTCACCGGGCATCTTAACGCCGCATTCCTTAGCCAGATCAAGGCAGATGTGCACGTCCTTGTGCTCGTTCTCCACGGAGAAAGCGGTGGTGTAATCTTCCCTTGCAAGGTTGTCCTTCTTGGAGTCCAGATACCAGTTGCCGGCTCCGCCGTAGGAGATCGCCTGAGCGTAGGTGAGCATGTCTATGCCGTTGGCCGCCGCAAGCGTGGAGGTCTCGTTAACGCCGTTCTGGATCTGCGATACCAAAGCGTTGTGGCATATCTTCATTACAAGGCCCTTGCCGTTTTCGCCCAGACGGATGACGTTCTCGCCCATGTAGAGCAGGATGGGACGCATTGCCTCGTAGGCTGCCTCGGAGCCGCCCACGTAAATGCCCAGCTTGCCGGCTATGGCCGCAGCCTTGCTCTTAACTACCGGAGCGTCTATGAATTCCGCGCCGGTCTTCTTTATCATCTCGGAGAGCTCCACGGATACGCTCGGATCTATGGTGCTCATGTCTATGCAGGTCTTTCCGGGCCCCATTGCAGGCTGTATAAGTGTATAGATAGCACGGGAATGCTCGGAACGCGGGACCATGGTTATGAACACGTCAACGTTCTGCGCTACTTCCATCTCGCTGCGGCAGGGCACCGCGCCGAAGGACGCAAGCTTTTCTATCTTAGCCGGCTTGTGGTCGTAAACGTAGACTTTGTCGTTGTGCTTTTTTACGATGTTCTCGGCCATGGACTCGCCCATTATGCCCAGGCCTACGAATCCTATCTTCATTGTTTACTCCTTTGCGGTGTTGTCCCAGGCGTTCTGGAAAGTCTCCATGCCCTGGCGTGTGTAGGGGTGCTTAATGGTGTCCTTATAGACGTCCAGCCCCGCGGTAACTATGTCCGCTCCGGCTACCGCGCAGTCCACGAACTGCTTGCCTGTACGGACGGCTGCGCATATTATCTGCGTCTTTCCGTAGAAGCCGTAGTTCTTGTAGATGGTGACTATGTCCTGGATGTACTGTCTGCAGTCTTCGCCGTTGGCTTCCTTCCAGCCAAGGAAAGGCGACACGAACAGGCTTCCGTTCTTAGCCGGGAGCAGCGCCTGGGCTGCGGAGAACACCAGCGTAACGTTGGTGCGTATGCCTTCCTTCTCCAGTCTGCGTGCGGCGGTGATGCCTGCCAGCGTGGAAGGGATCTTGATGACGAAGTTCTTGCTGATGGCGGAGATCTTGCGGGCCGCTGCTACCATCTCGTCCGCGTCGTCCAGATGCGGGTCTATCTCCACGGATACCGGGAACTTCTCATAACCCTCGAGCCCCTCTTCCTTTATCCAGTCCGCTATGTCCTGGATGGCCTTAAGGAAGGGCTTGCCGGAATTCATTATGTGTCTGGGATTGGTGGTAACGCCGTCTATCCCGAATGTTGCGTAAGCTTCTTTTATTTCGTCCAGCTTTGCGCTGTCCAGAAAGTATTTCATTTTGTGTTTCTCCTTTTATCTATCGATCGGACTGAGGCTCCTTCATCAGAACTTCAGTGCGTTATCCTTGTTCCAGAGCTTGTCGAACGCAAAGCCCGTAACCTTTTCGCAGACCTTCTTTTCTTCTTCCGTGGTCACGGAATCGTCCAGGCCTTTGCGCCTTGCGATCTCTTTCTTTACTATCTCGAATTCGCGCTTCTTCATGGGGAAGATGACGGTAAACAGTATCGCCAGGGCCATAAGGACTATGGGCGCGAATATGTAGATCAGGCCTATGCCGTGCTGCGTGGCAGCGGACTGTCTGGCGCCGGTGCTGGCGAGCACTTCGCTGTAGCCTACCCAGGTGAGCATCACGCCGATGATCGCTGTGGAAAGGCCGGTGGCTATCTTGCGGATGAACGTTGCCATTGCGGAGCAGGTGCCCGGACGGTTGATGGATGTTATCAGCTCGTCCACGTCCGCCATGTCGGCCAGGATGGCGTAGATGGTGGTGGAGGAGCCCGCCATGCCCAGACCTATTATGAAGGACAGGGCGAGTATTATCGTAAAGTTGGCGCCCTCGTGACTGAAGAACAGCAGGGCCAGCGTGGCTATCATTCTTACGGGGAAGCCTACCAGCAGCGGGAACTTCTTGGATGTCTTGGCCATTACGAAGCGGAAGATGAAGGTGCCTACGAACTGCGCCAGCAGCAGGACCGCCATCAGATAGGTGAAGCGTCCGCCGCCGTAAGCGTTCAGTACGTCGTCCACGTAGTAGACCGCAAGTCCGGTAACGAAGTCCGCCGCGCCCTGGCCGGTAAGGAATATGGCCAGGAACAGCAGGAAGCTGCGGCTCTTATATACGGTAAAGGACTGAACGAAGCTCTGTCCCAGGGTTATCTTTACGACTTCCTTTTCCTTCTCCCAGGTGCCGAAGAACGTCAGCAGTATGGAGATGATGAATATCACGCCGAAGATAAGTGCTACCGTAAGGTACGGACCGGGCTTGGTGTTGTCCTTGATCAGCACGGTCGGAATGAGTCCGGCGAGTATGGCTCCGAAGGTGGAGAAGATCATGCGCGTGCCGGAGAACTTGCTGCGGACGGTGTAGTCGTCCACCATGTCCGGAAGCAGTCCGTTGTAGGGTACCATTACGATGGTGAAGCCCGTGGAGAACAGCATGTACATCAGCATGTAGAATATGTACTTGGTGGTCATGGAGGCTCCGGATCCCACGCTTATCCACATCAGTACGAACGTGATGGCGCTTACGATGCTTCCTATCAGTATGTAGAAGCGCTTGGCGCCGAAACGCGACTTAGTGCGGTCGCAGACGTTGCCCATTACCGGGTCCGTAACGGCGTCCCAGATCTTGCCGATGAGGGGTATGGTGCCTGCCAGCGCGGGCGGCATACCCAGAGCCTTGGTAAGGAACACGGTGTAGAACGTGCTTATTACTACGAACGCTCCTCCGCCGTAGATGTCCGCAAAGCCGTAGCTCATGCGCGACCACAGGCTCTGCTCTCTGTTCTTTTGATCTTTCATTGTTTCCTCCGAAAAATGATAACTATTTTTTGATCCGTGCGGATCGGAAAAACTGTATCGTTAAGGTCCGTAGGGGGACCGGTAACACTGCTGTCTGACGGACTGCTCTATCTGGCGGCCTCTGCAAGCTCCGCAAACTTCTGCAGATCTCCGCGGATGAATACCGGCGGCTTTCCCATGGGCGCGTCCGCGCTTATTACGCCTCCGCCGCAGTAGACCTTTCCTGTGTAGAGGTCCGTCCAGCCTGCCTCGTCCTTGGGCAGGTACACGTTTCTGGACTCTGCGCCTTTCTTAAGCACCGGAGCCACTAGGATGTCCCTTCCCAGAAGGTACTCCGTCGTTTCCGTGTAGGCCGGTTCTTCGTCGTAGTGATAGAACAGCGGTCTCATTACGGGCAGCGCCTTTTCTGCGTTATCCTTTACCAGCTGCTTCAGGTAGGGCTTAAGAGCGGTGTGCACGCGCACGGACTTTGCCAGCTGCGCCAGAAGCTCCTCGTCATCGTCGAACTGGACGTTCCTGTCCGGCTGGTTGCCTTCGTGGCTGCGGAAGAGCGGCGAATAAGCGTTCATCTCCTCCCAGCGCATAAGAAGCTCCTTGGACCTTGTCATGTGCATTATGGTGGTGTAACCGCCAACGTCCGAGTGGGTAAGCCCGAAGCCGCTCATCGCAAGGGACAGCGTCGCGGGGATAACGGACGGCAGGCCGTCGTCCACGGACCAATCCACGTGCTGGTCGCCGGTCCACATCATTGCGGAGCTGCCCACGGTGCCTGTATGGCCAGCGCGTGTAAAGAAGAACACATCGCTTTCCGCGCCGCATTCCTCCA
>JAFWVZ010000020.1 GCA_017523605.1 Bacillota bacterium
AAGAGCGGCCAGACACGGCAGGCTACTAGGAATAAAGGGCACCTTCCTTAAGGACCTCTGCGAAAAGTTTTTCGAGACTTCAGGCGATGCTTATCCGGATCTCATCGAAAGTTCTGCTTACATCAAGAAGATAATCGGCATAGAGGAAGAAAAATTCGCTGCTACCATCGACCAGGGACAGTCCATACTGGATCAGTACATCGCAGAAGCGAAAGCAGCCGGAAGCAACGTCATATCCGGTGATAAGTGCTTTAAGCTCTACGATACCTACGGATTCCCCGTGGAACTTACCAAAGAGATTGCTAAGGACGCAGGTCTGGACGCTGATGAGGAAGGCTTCGCAGTCTGCATGCAGGCTCAGAAGGACCTTGCGCGTTCCGCCAGAAAGCAGGATGAGTCCGAGGGCTGGCTTGATGAATCTTCCATGTATCACAGCTTCGAAGCTACCGATTTCCTCGGTTATGAGTCTCTGGCAGCTGAAGTAAAGGTCGCCGGCATAGTAAACGGTCTTAACAAACTTTCTGCGGCTTCCGAAGGAGACGAAGTCCGCATAGTTCTGAACGCTACACCGTTCTACGGAGAAGGCGGCGGCCAGACAGGCGATACCGGACTTATCGAAGCCGACGGATTTACTGCTGTCATCACAAATACCACCAAGGTAAACGGAGTATTCGTACATCATGCTCAGATCACTTCCGGCGAAGTAAACGTTGGAGACACAGCTTATGCATGCGTGGACGTAAAGAGACGCAACGCGATAGCAAGGAACCACACCGCAACACATCTTCTCCAGAAAGCTCTGCAGATAGTTCTGGGCGACCACGTCGAGCAGGCCGGTTCTCTTGTTACCGAAGAAGGCCTCAGGTTCGACTTCACACATTTCGAGGCCATATCCGCAGAGGATCTTGCCCGTGTCGAAGACATCGTAAACTCCGAGATACTCAGTTTCAAGAACGTGGATACCCGCGTAATGCCAATAGAAGAAGCCAAGAAACTCGGAGCAATGATGCTCTTCGGCGAAAAATACGGCGAAAACGTAAGAGTAGTTGAAGTTCCTGACTTCTCGCTGGAGTTCTGCGGCGGTACGCACGTTGCGAACATAGGTCAGATCGGTGCTTTCAAGATAGTTTCCGAATCCGGCATTGCCGCCGGAGTGCGCAGGATAGAGGCAGTTACAGGTCTTAAGATCGAGATGCTCCTTAAGGACGAGGAAAAGACCGTTAAGGACATCGTGGATATCTTCAAAACTACACCGGATAACGTTGTTAAGAAAGCTCAGTCTCTTGCCGAAGAAAACAAGGCTCTTAAGAAAGAACTTGAAGAACTCAAGAAAGCCGGAATGGCGTCTCAGGCCGGAGATCTTATTAAGAACGCTAAGGTAATAAGCGGCGCAAGACTTATAACCAAGGCTTTCGAAGGAGCAACAATAGACGATCTTCGTACTCTCTCCGATTCCATAAAAGCTGCGGAGAAGAACGTCGTAATGGTATTCGCGGGCGTTGGAGAGGACAAAGCCACTCTAATGGTATCTGTTACAGAAGATCTTCTGGACAAGGGATATCACGCAGGCAACATGATAAAGCAGATAGCCAAGGCTGCCGGAGGCGGCGGAGGCGGAAAGGCCGACATGGCCCAGGCAGGAGCTAAGGATATTTCCAGGCTTCCCGATGCATTTGCTCTTGCCGAAAAGCTTATGGAGCGTTAAAATATAAACATAGGAGGTATCAAAATGGACAGGAATACCATACTTTTCAATAACTCGGAGAAGAAGAAAGAACAGACCACGCAGGAGATCCTCAGCAAGGTCTATCAGGCTTTGGACGAAAAAGGCTACAATGCCATAGATCAGATGGTCGGCTACATTCTTTCCGGCGATCCTTCTTATATCACCGGGCACAACAATGCCAGGAACCTCATCCGCAAGATCGAGCGCGACGAGCTCGTAGAAGAGCTTCTCAGAAAGTTCCTCAACAAATAATGCGCTGGATAGGATTGGATATAGGAGATAAAACAATAGGGGTGGCTGTAAGCGACCCCTTGTTTATATCTGCGCAAGGTGTAACTACCATAGAAAGGGTGGGGATCAAGAAAGACACCACCAAAGTGATGGAGTACATCAAGGAATACGAAGCCGATACAGTCGTATGCGGTCTGCCGCTCATGCTGGACGGCTCCGACAGTCCTCAGACCGAAAAAGTCCGCGAATTCGTGGAAAGGCTTAAGAACAAGACCCAGAGCAACGGGCTTAAACTCAACTACGTTTTCCAGGATGAAAGATTTACGACCAAGATCGCGGAAAATGTCCTTATAGAAGCAAACATGCGCAGGGAAAAACGCAAGACAATAATAGACCGTCAGGCTGCAGTGATCATTCTTCAGAGCTATATGGATGCACAGCGCAGGAACTGACAAGAAAAAGACCTTCAGGAACAGGCTCATATTTGTAATTCTGGCGCTGATAGTTTTATTGGCGTTAGTTTTATTTAAGAAGCTTTACCTGGATCGTCCCGGAAGGATCATCAAAGGTGACATAGAGCTCGACGGCCCGTACAAGGTACAGAAAGTCGTGGACGGAGATACTTTCTACATAAAGAAAGACGGTAAGGATATTAAGGTCAGGCTTATAGGGGTGGATGCTCCTGAATCCGTTGCTCCGTCTGCTTCCGGGAAGGAAAATACAAAAGAAGGCGAAAAGGCCGCTGCTTTTCTTAAAGAACTGATCGACGGAAAGAACATTTATCTTGAATACGATCTGGATAACTACGACCAGTACGGCCGGCTTCTTGCATATGTATACAAAAGCGACCAAGAGACCATGGTGCAGCGAGTTCTGTTGTCAGAAGGATATGCCATGGTAGTAACTTACCAGCCGAACGTTAAATACGCGGACGAATTCGTTGAACTTCAGCGCAAGGCGCGTTCCGCGGACAAAGGTTTCTGGGGCACCGGATATTACTGATCCAAGCCGAATAAGATGAAAAAACACGCCATAATCCCAATATTCATACCGCATAAAGGATGCCCGCACACATGCGTTTTCTGCAACCAGAACGCCATAACATCAAGGACGGCGGATGTAACGCCGGACGACGTTCGGCGCATCGCTGACGAATGGCTGTCTACGCTGGAAGGCAGAGGACTGGATGAAATTGAACTGTCATTCTTCGGAGGTAGTTTTACAGGAATACCTCTGGAACAGCAAAGTTCTTTTCTTGCTGTCGCTAAGGAATATAAAGAGGCCGGTAGGATAGACAAGATCCATCTTTCCACCAGACCGGATTATATCGATAAAGAGATACTGGATAATCTTAAAGCCTACGGTACGGATGTGATAGAGCTCGGGGTGCAGTCATTCGATCCGGATGTACTGAGGCTTTCAGAAAGGGGACACAGCGCAGAAGAAGTATACAGAGCCTGCGATCTGATAAAGTCTTACGGCTGCTTTACTTTGGGAATACAGCTGATGATCGGTCTGCCCGGAGATACCCACGATAAATGCATGGAATCCGTGTGCAGGACGATAGATATAGATCCTCAGATCGCAAGGCTTTATCCGACAGTCATAATCAGCGGCACAAAGCTCTGTAAAATGTATGAAGAAGGATCATACGAGCCTTTCTCGCTGGAAGAAATGCTCCGTACGACCACTGACATGTACAGGAAACTTACTGACGCAGGGATCAATGTGATACGCGTAGGTCTTAAGGCCAGCGCGCTGATAAACGATTCCGAAGACAGCAGGGTAGTGGGGGATACTTATCATCCGGCTTTCAGACAGCTTGTCGAAGGGCGCATCATCAGAGATAAAGCGGATGAACTGCTTGCCAAGTATCTGAAAGATCACTCCGGCGACGATCAGATTCTTATTGCTGCCGGGCCCGGAACGTTTTCATCCTTAATAGGTCACAAGGCAGTAAACAAACAGTTTTTCGCCGAAAAATACCCGCAGTTTCGCCTCATCTACAGGGAAGATCCTGCTATAAATGACACTAGCATATACATTTCGGCCTTTACTGATCCATACAACGATTAGATGAACAGATTCCTCAGTAAAAAACTATTCATTATTCTTCCGATAGTCCTTGCGGTGATCTGCGCATTCGTCATTTATGCATGCCGCGGAACCATAAAGATATCTTTTGACGTATATAATCAGTCGCAGGATCCTGCGGATTATATCGTCTATTCTGAGAACGGCTGCCTTAACATAGACGATCATTACATCAAAGATAAAGTAATGCATGTAACAGCCAGCTATGTTTCGCCGGGATACGATTTCATTACAACCGTATCATCCGACGGCATCACCCATCTTAACAGGGTGATCGTACATAAGTCGGGCATCATAACGGAAACATATTATCTGGGAAACTGCAGAGGCGGCTGGATCATTCCGGTATGCGTTTCCATCTACCTTGTTCTCGCTTTCATCAGCCTTGTCAGGAAATACAGGCATGATACTGCCGAAGATCTTTACCAGTATAAGAACATCACAACTTTCGGCCTGATAGTATTCATCGGTTTTCTGATCATCCTTCAGATCTTCCGTTTGTTCAATTATTCCGGACTGTATTCCTACATGTTCTCGCTGCTGGGCGCTTCCAGGAGCCTTTCTATCATCAGTTTTCCGATTGCGTTCATCCTTGCGGTACTTATAATAGCGAGCAACATCAATCTGATGAGAAAAGAGGGACGCAACATAAGGAACATGCTTGGGATCATCCTCTCCGTACTTTTCTGCTTTATGCTTGTCTTCCCAAGTCTTTTCAGCGATTTCATCTATAACCACACCAGCGCTGAAGTGCACAGGGAGACCGGTATAGGCCGCCACATGGTCATGTTCGTTGAAGACGGGATAGCTTCCGTAGTCAGTTACATCGAATGCATCCTGATAGGAACGATAGTCGTAGCGCTGCGCGCCGCAAAACATGTCCCGCCTTTCGACAGGGATTACATCATGATCCTCGGATGCATGATAAACAAGGACGGTACGCTTACGAAACTTCTGCAGGGCAGGGCCGACAGGGCGCTTGAATTTGCAAGAATGCAGAAAGAAGCTTCCGGCAAGGACATCGTTTTCGTTCCGTCCGGAGGACAAGGGTCCGACGAAGTGATATCAGAAGCTGAAGCCATAAAGAATTATCTGATTTCGTCAGGTGTTCCTGAAGATAAGATACTTGTTGAGAACAAGTCCGCTAATACTTTCGAGAATCTTAAATTCTCCAACGCTCTGATCAGACGCACAGATAATGATCCGGAACCCAAACTCGCGTTTTCGACGACGAATTATCATGTGTTCCGCTCCGGGATGTACGCGTCCAAGCAGGGGATAAAGGCAGAAGGAATAGGAAGCAGAACAAAGCGTTACTTCTGGGTAAACGCCTTCATAAGAGAGTTCGTAGCGACCCTCAGCTCCGAAAGGAAAATACATGTAAAGATCTGTCTGGGCCTGCTTCTGATCGTGCTGGTAATGGTTTTAGTAATGTATTTTTCCGTACAGGTATGAGCAGGATAAACATTTCTTACATTGCTTATAAGGAATTGACAGATGTTCTTGCCGAATCAGGGCATCAGATATGCTTTACAGGCCAAAAACAAGCCGTCTCAGAGCCGATAAGCTGCCACCCGGACATTTACATGTGCAAGCTCGGAACCGACCCGGAATCGCCTGTTTTTATGGGCGACGCCGATCTGCTTGGGCCCGAGTATCCGTCCGACGTTCTTTATAATGCGGTCGTTACAGAAAAGTACATGATATGCAATACTGCGACGGTCAGTCCGGACCTTATGCAGGCAGCTAAGGACCTGTATCCGGACTTAAAAGTGATACATGTTGCCCAGGGATACACAAAATGCAACTTAGTAGTCGTGGATGACAGCCATTTCATTACGGAGGACGAAGGCATTTACAAGGCTTTATGTGCTTCGGACGGACCGGAATGCCTGCTTATTTCTGCCGGACATGTGGAACTTCCGGGCTTTAAAAGGGGATTCATTGGTGGAGCGAGCGGAAGAATAGGGGATGAGATCTGGTTCAACGGTGACTTAAGCGCACATCCCGACGCAGAGAATATCGTGAATTTCATTTGCGGCTGCGGCCTGACCGCGTGCTGGATAACGGATAAGCCCCTTGTCGATATTGGATCCATCATTGAAGAAACGATATGACTGAA
The DNA here is from genome assembly GCA_017523605.1 of Bacillota bacterium. Classification (GTDB taxonomy): domain Bacteria; phylum Bacillota; class Clostridia; order Peptostreptococcales; family Anaerovoracaceae; genus RUG13409. The sequence goes on from JAFWVZ010000020.1 coordinate 6,174, forward strand.
TTCGAAAGAAACGTTTACGAAGCAGTAAAACTGATCCCGGAAGGGAGAGTTGCAACTTACGGACAGGTAGCGGAACTGGCAGGATATCCGCGGGCAGCAAGAGCTGTGGGCAATGCACTGCATAGAAATCCCGATGAAACAAATGTTCACTGTCACAGAGTGGTGAACGCGAACGGACAGCTGGCTAAAAGCTTCGGGTTCGGCGGTCCGGACGAACAACGCCGCAGACTGATCGCTGACGGAGTCTACGTAGTAAACTACAGAGTGGACCTGGAAGAGTACGGAATAGATCTGAACGAACTGAAGCACGGAACGTCCGGGAGGCCTTAAATAGCAATTTACAGTATCAAATGCCTGAACAGGGCAGTGTTTTAAGATACAGATAACTATTCCTAAAATATCAATTTTGGGAATAATAATATACAAGAATGGTCCCCCGGGGGAGCTGTGAGTGACCGTAACTTAATTATGTAGAATTCCTGTAATATCATAAAATATGCA
>JAFWVZ010000021.1 GCA_017523605.1 Bacillota bacterium
GGGCGTAGTTTTCAACGAGATGAAGGGCGCTCTGTCCGACGCGGACGGCTTCCTTTCCGAGGAGATGCTTACCGTGCTCTATCCGGACAACTGCTACGGCGTAAACTCCGGCGGAGATCCGGCAGTGATCACCGATCTTACTTACGAAGAATTCATCAGGACTTACAAGAGGTTCTATCATCCGTCCAACGCCAAGGTGTTCCTGGACGGCGACGTTCCTCTGGAAAAGACCTTGGAGATGATAGACGGATACCTTTCCAAGTGCGGCAGGCTGGAAGACCTTCCGACCTTCGAGCTCCAGGTCCCTGGGTCGTTCGAAAAGACCGTGGACTACGCTCTGGCAAAGGAAGAGAGCGCGGAGAATAAGGGCAGGCTGGTTGCAGGCAAGATATTCGCCGGCCCCGGAGAACTGGAAAAGATGATAGCTGCGGAGATACTCTTCAGCGTACTTACCGGCACCAACGATTCCCCGCTGAAGAAGGCAGTCCTGGATTCCGGCCTTGCTCAGGACCTGAGCGTGGACACTCTGGACGACATTCCTCAGGCATCGTTCATGATGCAGTTCAAGAACATAAAGGACGGCAAGGAGGATGAGCTGTGGAAGCTTGCTCAGGACACTTGCTTTACGCTTGCGGAAGAGGGCATAGATCCCAGGGAGATAACCGCCGCGCTCAACCGCAGCGAGTTCAGCTTCAAGTCTCCGCAGGAGCCCGCGGGCCTCATAAGGTGCATAAAGTCCTTCATAACCTGGCTGCACGGCGGAGATCCCATGGCGTTCCTGGCCGTGGACGGTCTATACGCTTCGCTCAGAGCTAAGCAGGGTACCGGTTATTACGAAGCACTGCTAAAGGAACTGATGAGCGACGAGAACATGTGCAAGCTGCACGCAAACGCTTCCTACACCGCCGCGGACGAAAAGGACGAAGCGGAAAAGAAGAGGCTCGAGGCGATCCGCGCTTCCTGGACGGAAGAGGATCTTGCAGCAAATAAGAAGATGAACGAGTTGCTGGTAAAGTGGCAGCAGACAGAGGACAGTCCGGAGGCTAAGGCCATGCTGCCCAAGCTGCCGCTGTCCGAGGTCTCCGAAGATCCCCAGTGGGACAAGACCGTCCTTAAGGACGAGAACGGCGTTGCGGTAATGTACCATCCGGTACCCAGCCGCGGAATAGTTAACATCAACCTGTACTTCTCGCTGGCTGACAAGAGCCTGGAGGAACTGGCGGACCTCAGCGGTCTGTCCAGACTTCTGGGAGAACTTCCGACCGCGGAGCACACCAGCGCTGAGCTTGCAAGGGACATAAAGACTTATCTGGGAGCCCTTACGTTTAAGCTAAACGCGTTCGAGAGGATAGACGGCACAGGCGAAGCAATGCCCAACTTTACGGTAAGCGCCAGCGTGCTGGAAGAGAACCTGGAGATAGCCGAAGACCTTATAAAGGAGATCCTCCTTACCACGGACTTCAGCGATAAGGAAAAGATAAAGAACATAATGGTGCAGTCCGACATGGGCGCCAGACAGGCTCTGGTGGGAATGGGTCTCGCGTATGCCGTTACCGTTGCGGCTTCGGGCTTCTCCTCCGCGGCGGCAGCCATGGACGCCATTGGCGGATATACCTTCGTAAAGAGGCTCCGCGAGCTGGTAGAAAACTTCGACGAGCGCTTCGGGGCATACTCCGCGCTTCTTTCCGGCAGCCTTAAGGACGCCTGCTGCAGGAGCAGGCTTATAGCAAGCGAGACCGCCACGGAATACATTCCGCTTGGCAGGCTCATAAACGCCTTCCCGGTGGGTACCTGCGCCGGAGTCGAGGCAGAATACAGTGCCGGTCTGCCGTCTAAGGCAGGAATAAGGATCCCGTCGCTGACCGGTTTCAGCGCTCAGTCCTACAAGCTTTCCTCAGCGGACGGCGCGTACGACGGAAGCCTTGGAGTCGCGAGCAACATTCTCTCTTACGACTTCCTGTGGAATCAGGTGCGCGTTCAGGGCGGAGCCTACGGAACAGGATTCCGCGCTAACGCCAGGGGCTACGTAAGCACCTATTCCTTCCGCGATCCTACCCCGGCAAGGTCAATAGGCATAAACAAGCAGCTGGGCGATCACCTGAGGAAGCTCTGCGAGGCCAAGGTGCCGCTGGATAATTTCATAATCGCTTCGATCGCGGCTACGGAGCCGCTGCTCTCGCCGGAGCAGAGAGGCGCGCAGGCGGACCAGTTCTTCATGACAGGCATAACTTTCGACATGTTCAAGAAAGCAAGGACCCAGATGCTGGCCACAGACTACGAAAAGCTGCTCTGGTGCGCTAAGATAGCGGACACCATGGCGGAAAACGGCAGAGTAGCCGTAGTAGGACAGGAGTCTCAGCTGGCAGAGTTTAAGGACATGGAGATGCTGGATCTGTAGAGTCCGCAAATGGAACAGTAATATCAGTATCCTCAAAACTTCACCGACAGGATCTGAAAGAACGGAGAATAGTTTAGTAAATGGCTGCATCTAACAAAGGAGATTTTTCACAGGGAAGCATAGGCAGGATAATATTCAAGCTCTCTTTGCCGATAATGCTGGCCGAACTGGTACACCTTGCCTATAACATAGTGGACAGGCTGTTCATAAGCCATATGCCCGGGGTCGGCACTGCCGCTCTTACGGGTGTAGGTGTTGCTTTTCCTTTGATCTCTCTGATAACGGCATTTGCTAACCTTTTCGGCACCGGCGGAGCTCCGCTGGCATCCATAGCAAGGGGCGAGGGGGACTACGAAAAGTCCGCCAGGATACAGGAGACCTCCTTTACCACGCTTCTCATAACCGGCGCGGTCGTAACCATCATAATGTTTTTCGGGGCTCCGTATTTCCTGCCGCTTCTGGGCGGAGACGAGGAGACCCTTCCTTATGCGCTGGATTACTTCAGCATATACGTTCTGGGCACCATACCTGTAATGATAAGCCTTGGAATGAACTCCTTCATAAACGGTCAGGGCTTTGCCAAGATAGGTATGGTAACGGTAATAATCGGCGCCGCCATGAACATAGTTCTGGACCCGCTGCTCATCTACACTGCGGGCATGGGCGTTAAGGGCGCGGCTGTCGCGACAGTGATTTCCCAGCTGGTGAGCGCGGTCTGGGTGGTCCTGTTCCTTACAGGAAAGAGACCGGTCGTCCGCATCCGCAGGCTGGGCATATCCGGACCGGACCTTAAGGCCGTCGCAAAGCTGGGGGCTACGGGCTTCATGTTCAAGGCCACCAACAGCGTGGTCCAGGCCATCACAAACATAGTCCTTAAGACCTGGGGCGGAGCGGCAAGCACGCTCTACATAGGCGCCATGACCATAATCAACTCCACCAGGGAGATAGTAATGTGCCCCTGCAGCGGAATAACCTTCGGCGCAACGCCAGTAATGAGCTTCAACTACGGCGCAAAGAAGCCCGAAAGGGTAAGCCAGGCGATGTCCGTCATGCTGTTCAGCTGCCTGATAATAAACACAGTATTCTGGGCGCTTATGGTCTTCGCCCCCGGCTGGATGTTCTCGCTGTTTACGAGCGATCCGGAGCTTATAGCTACCGGCTCCGTCTGCGCAAGGATATACTTCCTTACGTTCCCGCTGATGACGCTTCAGCTTACGGGGCAGAACACGTTTACGTCGCTCAATTATCCTAAATACGCGCTGTTCTTCTCGCTTCTGCGAAAGATAATACTGGTGGCGCCGCTCACCTTGCTGCTTCCGCACATCGGAGCGGGAGTCTACGGCCCGTTCTGGGCGGAGACCGTTTCGCAGGTGGTGGGGTCTCTTGCATGTTTCCTTACCATGTACCGCGTAGTGTGGAAGCCTCTTAAGCAGGCTGCCCGGGAGCAAGGCGAATGAGAGTTTTTTACGCCGAAAACGATGCCGCGGTCCGCAAAGAACTGTTCGGCAGAATAAAAAGAGATATGGAGGATGGTCCCGCTGGCGGGAGCGTCCTTCTTGTCGTTCCGGCGCAGATAACGCTGTCCATGGAGGAAGAGGCTCTGGCGAGCGTTGATCCCAGAGGATTCCTAAGGCTCAACATTGTGTCCGGCGGAAAGCTCCGTCAGGACATACTGGACAAGACCGGCGGCAGCGGAAAAGCTGCGATAAATACAATAGGCAGAAAGATGCTGCTTCGCCGTGTCATTAACAGCGTAAAAAGCGAGCTCGCTGCATTTCAGGGTGTGTGCGCAGATCCGCGCTTTCTGGACATGGCAGGTGACTTTCTGGTGCAGATGAAGCAGAACCGCGTGGATGCGAAAATGCTGGAAAAAGCCGCAGAAAAAGAGAACGGACTGCTTGGAAGAAAGCTTGCGGACATGGCGCTCATAGCCCGGGGCTACGCGGATGCCGCGGGAGGAAAACTGGAAGATTCGGAGGACATCCTTGTCTACACTACTCAGAAACTTGACGGATGCAGCCTCCTTAAAAACGTAAAGATATACTACTGCGGGTTCTACTCGTTTACCAAGAGCGAGATAGAGTTCCTGCGCGCGCTGGACAGAAACAGCGCAGGACTTCAGATAGCGCTTGTCTGCGGAGAAGGCAGCGAGTTCCGGGCGCCGAAGCGCACTCTGGAGATGCTCGGCGTTCCAGCGGAAAAGATACCCTGCGAAGAGCGTAAGAAGCCGGTACTGGAGATCGTCAGATGCGCCAATACGTACACTCAGGCCGAGAGCGTTGCTATACGCATTCTGCAGCTGGTAAGGGAAAAAGGGTACAGGTATTCCGACATTGCCGTACTGGCGCCGGAAGGCCACAGCAGCGCCGGAATGATAAAACGAGTCCTTACGGATCTGGGGATACCTGTGTTCATGGACGAGACCCGTCCCATTATGCACAGCAGCGCCGCGGAACTTATTTCGGCTCTTCTGGACCTTTCCTGCGGAGAATACAAGACCCGCGACATGCTTCGCTTCATAAAGACCGGCATCCTGGACGTTCCGGAAGACACGGTCTTCCGCTTCGAAAAATATGCCAGGAGCTTCCACATAAAAGGAAATCGCTTCTTAAAGCCGCTTAAGTATTCCGATAAGAACACGGAGGCGCTGCTTCCCGAACTGGAGATGATCCGCAAACGAGCCGCGGCTGCCGTTGCGCCTCTTGCAGAGGAGCTTGCGCTTGCAAAGACCGCAGGCGAAAAGGCTGAAGTCTTTACAGAGTATTTAAGTTCGGAACTGGGCTTCGAAACATGGCTGGAAGATACTGCTGCTCAGCAGAACGAAGACGGTTTTGCGGACAGCGCGGAACAGACCCGCCAGCTGGCAGGGGTGGTTGCGGACATCGCCCGGCAGATAGCTCAGCTGATGGGAGACGAGCCTGTGTCCGCGGAGGAGTTCCGCGGCATATTCATGGACGCGCTTAAGGACGTTAAGATAGGAGTTCTTCCGCAGGCGGAAGGAAAGGTGCAGATAGGAAGCGCCAAGCGCTCCATCATACAGGAAAAGAGAGCGGTATTCTTTGCCACGTTCTGCGACGGCCTGGTGCCGTCCGCGCAGGAAAGCTCCGGAGTTCTTTCCGAAAAAGAGATAAACGGGCTCGCCAAAAAAGACCTGCTGCTCTCCAAGCCATCGGACCTGCTGATCGCGGAGGAGCTGTTCATGCTGCTCCGTTCGGCCGCCTGCGCAAAGGAGCTTCTTTGGACAGGGATCCCGTCCACCGATCTGGAAGGCAACGAATACAACGCGTCACCGGCTCTCGGAATGCTTAAGGAACGCTATCCGGATCTGATCGAAACAAGGGATGCGGAGAGCACCGGCGATCAGACAGTTTTCCTGGAAGGCTCAAGGCTTCCGCTGGAAAAGCTTTCCGCTGCAGTAAGAGACGGACTTTCCGGAGAGGATCTTCCCGAGCTTTGGAAGGCTGTATACAACGAACTTTCATCAAGCGCTCCGCAGGTAAAAGACGGTCTTCTTTTCGATCCTGCAGAGAAGCCTCTGGATAAGAAACTTGCAGAGAAACTGTTCGCTTCCCCCGACGGCAGCAAGTCCCTCAGCCCGTCCAGGCTGGACCTTTTTGCCGCATGTCCGTTCAAGCATTTCATGAATTACGGATTAAGGCCGCTGGAAGACGCGGACTTTACGATAACCGGCCGGGAGATGGGCGACATACTCCACGAGGCACTGCTTAAGCTGAGCGAAAAGCTGAGCGCGGTGTCGGCGGAAAAAGGCCTTGCGATAACGGATCCGCAGTCGCTGTGGATGACCGTCGGCCAGGACGAAGTCGACTCTATGATAAAGGAGATACTGGACGGCATGGCGCAGACCAGCCTGTCCGGCATAATGCAGTCCTCCAAAGAGGAGATGTACAGGTCCGAAAGGATACTGGACACTTGCTCGCGTTTCGCGCGGCATCTTATACATCAGGTGCGTTCCGGAAACATAGAGCGCATGTACTTCGAGACTCCGTTCAGAAGGGGCGGGACGTTCGGCCCCATAGAGCTGAACACTGCGGCCGGCACGGTATACGTGGAAGGCAAGATAGACCGGGTAGACATGCTTCCCGGCGCTGACGGAGAACAGTACGTAAAGATAATAGATTACAAGTCCGGTCCGGACAAGTTCATAAAAGGCCTTGTGGAAGAAGGCCTGAAGATGCAGCTGATGACTTATCTGGAAGGAGCTCTGGGCAGCGGAGGAAAGCCTGCCGGAGTGTACTATTTCCGCATCAACGCGGACGACGTTGCCGGATCGGTGGAAGACCTTATTTCGGACGATGTTTCGGAAAAGGTGCTTAAGACCATAGAAAAAGAGTACCGTCTGGACGGCATCACCGTTGCGGAAGGTACTGTGATAAGAAACATCGACAAGGACTTCGGCGAGACCGGAGAATCCTCGGTCGTAAACCTTAAGCGCTACGCAAACGGAAACCTGAGCGGGAGCTTCATCGGCCCCGAAGACATGGAAGAGTTCCGCGGGCAGTTCCGCCGCAGCCTGCTTTCTGTAAGCGAAAGGTTGTTCTCCGGAGAGATAAAGGCGCAGCAGAAGAAGCGCGGAAACGATTACGATTCCTGCAAGTACTGCGACTACGCTTCCGTGTGCCTTAAGAACATAAGGATATGAATGAGCCGCGTCCTGGAGGCGTGCGGATATGACGGCTAGTCGTCCTCGTCGCTGCGCGGCGCAAAAAGATCCATAAGGGTCCCCTGGAAACTCAGATAGGCATCCAGAGGGCCTGTTTTTTTAGGATAAAGTCCGGCTTTGTATCGGTCCGCAACTATGTTGTAGCGCTCAATTGCTTTACTTACGGCATCCGGCCATGACAGGTAAAGTTCCGCGGCGGCGCATTCGCCGGCTCTTCTGAGCAGGCGTCTGTCTCTGCCTTTTGTGGCCAGAAGAACTGCCAGCGACGCGGCGCTGTCCTCGGTAAGGAAACCGTTCCTTCCGTTGGTAACGCCTTCCGCGGCGCAGCTTCCCTTAAGAAGTGCGGCAGGCAGCGAGCAGGCCGCGGCCTCTCTTACAACAAGACCGTTGGTGTCGAAGTCCGAAGGGAACAGGAACATGTCCGCCCTGCAGTACCAGGCCTGCAGGACCTTTCTGTCGCGAACGGGTCCGCAGAACAGGACCTTGTCGTCCAGCGCCAGCTTTTTGGTATAAGCCTTTATTTCATCGGCATCCTGGCCTCCGCCCACGAATACCATGCGGAAGTCCATGCCCTGCGAACGTACTCCTGCCAGAGCGTCCAGTATGGTCTTTATTCCCTTGTACCACATGAGCCTTCCTACGAAAAGGTAGACCGGAACGTTCTCCGGCGCCTTAAGCGAAGCAGTAAGTTCCAAGGTCTCCTTTTCCGGCAGGCGTCCGAGAGGCATGTCCGCGCCGTTGGGCATTACTATGTAGTCGCCCTCGTAGCCCATGGAACGCAGGTTTTTTCCTGCGCCTTCGCTTACTACCCAGACTTCGTCGCAGGCGCTTATGCTTTCGACAAGAGCGTTAACTGCTCCGTCCTGCAGCAGCTTGCCGCGTATGGCTCCTTCGATCTCGATGTCGAATTTGGTGTGATAGGTCATTATCAGCGGCACGTCGATGATGCCCTTCATGCTTCTGGCAAAGATGTTGGAAGCGATGGGGCAGTGGCTGTGCAGGATGTCTATGTCGGAGTTCTTGATCTTTTTTGCGGTAGCAGGCGAAAATGGATAACCCGCCATGTATCCTATTATCTTCCGGGCGTCTATCCCCGGGTAGCGGTATACAGGAAAATCGAATCCGCTGTCGTCCGCGTCCGGGTTGTCGGGGGTAACTACCAGGCTTGTTCCGCCGTTTGCTTTGATGATTTCCGCGTAATTAACGACTGCGTTCGCCACCCCGTCGATTATGGGAGGGAACGAGTCGTTGAGAAGACATACTTTAAGATCCATTTATACGTTCTGCCGCATGGCGGGTGCCGCCGCTGCGGTCCTTTCTACAGTTCTTTGGAATCCAGCACTATCGTGAAGGGTCCGTCGTTCAGCAGCTCCACCTGCATGTCCGCTCCGAACACGCCGCGCTTAACGACAGGCACGCTCTGCTCCGCAAGCCCGCAGATGTAGTTGAACATATCTTCCGCAAAAGCCGCGGGGCCGGCGCCGGAAAAGCTGGGCCTGTTGCCGTGTTTGCAGTCCGCGCAGAGCGTAAACTGCGATACCATAAGAAGCTCGCCTCCTACGTCCGCCAGAGCCAGGTTGGTCTTGCCGTTTTCGTCCGCGAATATCCTCAGGCCGCAGAGTTTCTTTACCATCTTTTCCGCGTCAGCCTTAGTGTCTTCCGCGAAGACTCCGACAAGGACCAGAAAGCCTTTGCCTATCTGCGACACGGTCTTTCCGTCCACGCTTACGCTAGCTTTAGTTACGCGCTGAATAACGAATCTCATGGCACCTCCGTAAATGCTGTAGAGGTATTATATCACAGTTTTACGGTTGACAGGCTGGTTTATCCATGATAAACTTCAGTTGAAGTTTATTCAGAATAAACCAAGAGCAGAAGAGGTCATCGTAATGGAAAACATCGTATTAGGCGACATCCAGCTGAAATTTGCAGAGATCGTCTGGGAGAACGAACCGGTCAGTTCCGGAAAACTAGTTAAGATCTGCGAGGAAAAACTGAATTGGAAAAAGCCTACGACTTATACCGTTCTGCGCAAGTTGTGCGAAAAAGGAATACTCCGTAACGATAACGGTACCGTTACTTCCGTAATGTCCAAAGGTGAATACTATCAGCATAAGGGCAGACAGGTAGTCGACGATTATTACAAAGGTTCGCTGCCTGCATTCATAGCAGCGTTTACGGATCAAAACGAGCTGACGGCACGGGATATCGACGAGATCCAGGAGCTCATAAACAAGTATAAAAAGGATAACGATCTATGAGTCTGATATTTGCCAAAGTCGTAAATATGAGCATCAGCGCTGGGATCCTTATCCTTGCGGTAATACTGGTCAGGTTCTTGTTTAGAAAGCTTCCGAGGAAAATATTCCTTATTGCGTGGATGCTTGTTATGATAAGGCTCGTCTGTCCGTTTACAGTCACGAATTCTCTGAGTCCGGTCCCGAGTGACTTTTTCTCCGAACATTTATCAAACGCAGAGATAGCAGAAGGAACGGAATGGAACGGCGGTACTAATCGTTCGGACATTCCGGCAGATCCGGAGCAGCCTGCTCCGTCAGATCCCGTAACCGGAATCAGTATCAACATCATCATCTGCGCAATCTGGCTTGCAGGCGCCGTATCGATATCGGCGGCAGCAGTGGTCAGGACATTACGGCTTAGGAAATCGGTCGAAGATTCGGAACAATACAATGATAATGTGTATATCTGCGATGGAATCAAGACATCGTTCGTGATTGGAGTTCTGGACCCCAGGATATACATATCGTCTGCGATCAGCGAAGAAAAGCGCGGATACATCATTGATCACGAAAAGGAACATATAAAACATCTGGACCATCTGGCCAAACTGCTGTTTTACATCATTACTGCGGTCCACTGGTTCAACCCGCTGTGTCATTTGGCATATCATCTGTTCAGCGAAGACCTGGAGATGGCCTGCGATGAACGGACGATAGAGCCCCGGGACGCAGAGTACAGGGCGAAGTATCTGCAGACCCTTCTGGACTGCGGTATCAGCTTATTGACACTAAGATTCGGAACTCTATCTTTTGGGACTGTCGGAATAAAGAGGAGGGTGGAAAGAATAATGAGTTTCAAAAAGACAAAGGGCATCACTATCGCCTTCTTTGCTGTTGTCTGTCTGTCGCTGGTATTCTTCCTTATGACGAACAATGCGGCTGCTGCAGGGAAGCCATCTGAAGATCACGATGACTATGTGCATGTAGTAATAAGAGATGGAAACGGAAACGTCGTTGAGTCTGTAGATGTTTATCAGCCAGATGCGCTGAGTCCGCCTGAACCATTACCTGATCTTCCGGATCATGGATCAGTATCTTCTGAAGATCCGGAAAAATACGATGCTTTGCTGAAGATCAGGGAAGAAATACTTACAGAAGGCGTCTACAGAAGTTCCGGGGAACTCGGAGATCCGGTCTTTGCCGTATGCGAAGGTGAGGTCATCAGTTCTGAGCGGGACGGAGGTTACGGGCTTTGCGTAACAATAAAGGATAACGATGGACGTATCTGGAAATACGGACACTGTAGCAAGCTGACATTCGAAAAAGGCGACTATGTTTCCTTCGGCGATTTAATAGCTTATGTAGGAACGACCGGGCTGATAGAAAAGCCAGGGATAATAATCAGTATAGTAAAGTAGAAAAAGGGAGGATGCTCATGTGTAGCATTAAGTATTACTCCATCGAATAATATGCACTACTTTGAGGTTAACTATATTAGCCAGAGTTCACTTACAACAATTCTTTCTGTGTTAATTTCAAGAGACTGAACGTCTGCAAAACAAACAAATAAAACTAATGAACAGGGATGCAACATATCCCTGCTTTTTTGTCTGCGCAAGCGGAATTAACGGCAAGTTTGTTTGACACCGTACGCTGTGGTGTATATAATAAATCATTACACACAGATATGTACCCGACCCAACGGGCGGGAAGCAGGATCGAATGGCAGACGAAGCAATAATCCAATTCAAAAACGTAAGTTTCGCATACCTTCAGGAAGATGACGGGTCCGCGCAGGCAGAAAAGCTGGCGCTGGACGACGTCTCTTTTGACATACAGCGCGGTTCGTTCGTAGCCATAGTAGGAAGCAACGGTTCCGGCAAGTCTACGCTTGCAAAGCACATGAACGCGCTGCTGCTGCCTACGTCCGGGAGCGTCCTGATAGAGGGCGTGGATACAGTTACTGCTTCGGACGAGGCTCCCTGGGAGATACGCAAAAAGATAGGAATGGTCTTCCAGAACCCGGACAACCAGCTGGTTTCTTCCATAGTGGAGGACGACGTTGCGTTCGGACCGGAGAACATAGGCATGCCTCCGGAAGAGATAC
>JAFWVZ010000022.1 GCA_017523605.1 Bacillota bacterium
CCTTCCCAGCTTGTCGGAGATGGTCGGGACTATGAATCTGGAAACCGCGCTCGCGATGCCTACCAGCATGGATGTGGTGGTAAGAAGTGCCGGGCTTAAGCCTCTTTCCGCGCCGAGGGTGCGGATGATCGGGTTGACTACCATGTATGTTACTGTCATGAAGAACAGCGGCGTGCACATGAACCAGAACCTGGGGTCCTTAAGCGCTTCGCCCACGGAGTATGGAGCCTTCTCTTCCGCTCTGGGCGGGATCTTGTCCGCCATGTAGCCCTTGGGCGGCAGGAAGATGAAGAACGCGCATACAAATACTATGGCACCCAGGATTATTCCCAGCCATCTGAAGGCAAAGGGAACGCCCCTCTTAAGGAAGGCCTGCGCGATGGGAACGCATACCACTATGGAAGTACCGAAGGCGCAGGTCGCGATGGCGGAAGCAAATCCTCTTCTGGTGGGGAACCACTTCTGCAGGCAGTTGGTGGCGCCCGCGTAGGCAAGTCCTACTCCTACGCCGCCCAGAACACCGTAGGTAAGATAGATGAGCCACGGCGCGCTCTTGGGAAGCATGGAGGAAAGGAACAGTCCGGCGAAGAAAAGTATGCCGGAGAGCATGTTTACGATGCGCGGGCCCTTGCGGTCTACGATGACTCCGCCCAGGAATATTCCCGCGGAGAACGCGAAGAGGTTTACTGCCGAGATGAACGATACAGCTGTCTTCTCCCAGCCGTAGTAGTCCATTACCGGCTGCTGGAACACGTTCCACATGTAAACGATTCCTACGCAGAGCATCGTAATGATGCACGCAATTACCGGACCGATCTTAAATTCCTTGTTTTTCATGATCGACTCCTGTTACTCTGAATAATTGAAAATAATACCTATTACCGCCGAAACGGCTATGAACAGTATCGGGTGAAGATCCTTTACCTTCTTTATGTTTGTAAGGACCATGAGCGCCGCGAACAGTATAAGCGGCTTAGGAGCGAATACCGCGGTCTGCGCAAAGTCCTTTATGCTCCCGGCTCCGAAAAGACATATGATCATAAGCCCTATCAGCGCCGCGGCTATAAGTCCGGTGGAGACCGGTCTCATGCCGTAGAAGCCCATTTCCACATATTTGTTGCTGCGGAACTTCTGAAGCACGCTCGCAACGATAAGGATTATTATTATCGACGGGGTGATTAGCCCCAGCGTTGCTATTATGGCACCAGGTATACCCGCGTGAGTAAAGCCAACGTATGTGGCCATGTTTACGCCTATAGGACCGGGCGTTGCCTCCGATACTGCCACCATGTCCACGAGCTGCGCCTGCGTGAACCATCCGTACTGCGCGCCCATGGCTTTTAGGAACGGCAGCGTTGCAAGCCCTCCGCCCACGGCGAACAGACCCGTCTTAAAGAATTCCCAGTAGAGCGTAAGAAGCATCATTTCTTCCCCACCCCCAGGCTCTTTATTACTATTCCGCAGAGCGCACCGCCGATGACGAACAGCACGGGCGAAACGTCCAGCAGAAGCATTCCGGCGACCACGAGCACAAATATGACCGCCGTCGGAGCATCGACCACGGTCTTCTTTCCGAGCTTGATCACGGAGTTTAGGATGAGTACGCACACACAGACTCTTATGGCAGCGAAAGCATCCTTTACAGCTTTTATGTCCGCGAAATTGCTCAGGAACGCAGCGATTATCGTTATTATGACTATGGACGGAAACACCACGCCAAGCGTTGCCGCGATGCCTCCGGGGATCCCCTTGCGCTTTCTGCCGACGAACGTTGCCGTGTTGACCGCTATGATCCCGGGGGTGCACTGACCGATGGCGTAATAGTCCAGGATCTCCTCCTCGTTGACCCATTTCTTATTATCCACGAGCTCGCGTTGAAGCAGCGGCAGCATGGCCATTCCGCCGCCGAACATCATGGACCCGATCTTTGCGAACGTCAAAAAAAGCTCCAGAATCTCCATAGTTAATAGTTTATCACAGGCGCATCTTAATTCAAGTGTTATAAAGTTAACATACCGCTTGCGGCGTGCCGGCAGCAGAGCGACGGGTCCACTGATTGTCCGCGCAGAGGGGCCGACTGTTCCTTGCGTACTGAAGGGTGCGGCGGTCCCTCATGCGGACACGCTCCCGCTAATGGGGCCCCTCCCAGCGGTGCATCTGCTCCGTCTGCGCCTGCGGCTTGCCGGTCGCAGTGCGCCGGGTTCCCCAATTGTCCGCGCAGAGGGGCCGCACGCACCCATAAAAATGCTTCAACGATCGGCCTGCAGCGCGGAAAAAATGCCCCGGAACTGCAAAACGGCACAGTTGCGCAGTCATAACGTTTCAAAACCCTAAAACCTGTGATACAATGGCAGCGGTGACGGACGGGAGGGTCATATGAGAAGACCTCTTCTGATCGCTTTGCTTGTGCAGAGCATGGTCATCCTTTTTTTATATTTTCTGGATCCGTGGGGGTTGGGTAGCGCGCTGCTTCCGTCGTCCGGGCTGGCCGGACAGATAGGTGTTCCGGCGTTATCGGACGGTGTGGTCGCGGAGCTTACAGGGGTCGCCGTAAAGTCTCAGCCTGCCAGGGGATACATTGCGGTAACGGTTCGGGTAGCCGAAATCGCGCTGGCTGCAGACGAAGAACATGCGCAGATCCACGCCTCCGGCGAGAAGGTCCTGGTGCGGATAAAAGCGGATCCGGAGGAGATGGACGCCTACGACATCGCAGGCAGGGAGATACGCGTCACGGGACAGCTGGGCATCCCGGACGGCAGGCGCAATCCGGGCTGCTTCGACTACAGGCTCTATCTTAAGGGCCGCAGGATCTTTACCATAGCGGACGTATCCCGGTACCGTGCGGAATTTGGGTCTGTAAAGCGCCCTGTCCTGCACCTTCTTTCGCGCTGCAAGGGCCGCTTCTACGCGGCGGTAAAGCCCTACCTTTCCGAAGAACAATTTCAGCTTCTGGCGGGGCTGATGTTCGGCGACACGTCGCTTATGGACGAGTCCCTGTACGAGCAGTTCCGTCTAACAGGCATCGCGCACGTTCTGGCGGTGTCCGGTCTGCACGTAGGGCTGCTGTACGCCGTGGTGCTTAAGCTGCTTAAAGGGAGCAGCGCGGTCGTTACGGCTGCGGTCAGCGGCGGTCTGATACTTGTCTATGCGGCGCTGTCTTCGTTCTCCGTATCCGTGCTCAGAGCGTCCTTCATGATAACGCTCAACATCGCGGCGCGATTCCTTAAACGTCGCTACGATCTTACCAACGCCGCCACGCTTACAGCCATAGTATTCCTGTTTTTCAACCCCTACCAGCTTTTCGACAGCGGGTTTCAGCTATCGTTCTGCGCCGCATACACCATGGGTGTGGCTCTGCCCTGGGCAACGCTCAAAGGCATAGAACTGTCGGATAAATACAAAAAGAAATGGATCTTTAAGGCGTTCGAGATCTTTTCTCCGGCGGTAATGGTGCAGCTTGGGATGACTCCGCTCATCCTGTTCCACTTTACGACATTCTCTCCTGCCGGAATTCTGATAAACCCTGTCGCTGTGCTGCTGGCGGGGATACTGCTCCCTGCAGGGCTTCTGCTGTTTATCATCTCCATGACCGGCATCGCGGCGCTTACGGCCTTCGGAGCGTGGACTGCAGGGATACTTGCTAAACTGCTTATATTGCTTTCCGGGGCCGGACAGTACGCGCTCCCGGGATCCTATGTCCCTGCCCTTCCGCTGGCAGCGACCGCGCTTTACTACGCAGGGTTCTTCTGGTTCTTTTCGGAAACAAGAGTAACTCTCAACAGACGCAAAAAATACGCGTCCTGCCTGGCCGCAGGGCTTCTGGCGCTGGGGTCCGCCTGCGTCCTTCCGAAAGTTCTCGGGGTATCGGAAAGCATCCTTCCGTGGCGCTACGACGTTCACGA
>JAFWVZ010000023.1 GCA_017523605.1 Bacillota bacterium
AAACGAGTAAGGCTCTGAGCTACGGGTGGCCATGGTGGACACAGATGTTCCAGGCCGGCACGCTTATGGTGGCGCCCATGATGCTCTATCTGTACAACGGGGAGTCCGGCAGCAAGGCGGCGTTCCACAAATGGTTCTTCTACGTGTTCTATCCGCTGCACATGCTTGTGCTGTGGTATCTGCGGTTCGTGCTGTTCAGGTAGGTTCAGGCATGAAAGATCTTTTGATTACAAGTTTTCTTCTGGGCATAGGGCTGGCCATGGACGCCTTCAGCGTTTCGCTTGCGAGCGGGCTTAAGGAGCCGGACATGAGCGCCGGACGGTCGATCACCATCTCCGGAACTTTCGGAGCGTTCCAGTTCGCCATGCCGCTCATAGGCTGGTTGTGCGTGCATACAATTGCAAGCTGGTTCGGATGGTTCGAGAAGCTGGTCCCCTGGATAGCGCTCGCTTTGCTGGGCTTCATAGGCGTAAAGATGATAATAGAGGGCTTTAAGGGCGGCGAAGACAAGTCCGCGGGCATGACCGCCGGCACGCTGCTTGTCATGGGCGTAGCCACGTCCATAGATGCTCTGTCCGTAGGCTTTGCCATAGAGCATTACGGCATCAAAGATGCGATCATCAGTTCCGTGATCATAGGCATAGTAACGCTTCTGATATGCCTGGCCGGAACATACATCGGCAGAAAGCTTGGACTGAAACTTGCAGGAAAAGCTTCCGTGCTGGGAGGCATAATACTCATTGCGATCGGAATAGAGATATTCGTCAAGGGTATTTTCTGAGAGCGGTCATTTGAAAGGCGATCATCCGTATGGGATCCGATATTGAAAAACTGAGAGGCAGGGCACCGGGCATAATACTGCAGGAAGGATGCAGAAGGTCTGCCGTCATAATACCGTTAATTAAAGAAGTCGACGGAATATATATTCTGTTTGAACGCCGTTCCGAGAAGATCGCCAGGCAGCCGGGAGACATCTGTTTCCCCGGCGGAGCTATCCAGGACGGAGAATCACCCGAACAGACAGCTGTCCGCGAAGCCTGCGAAGAACTTCTGATAGATCCGGGTCAGCTGGACGTGATCTGCAGCTGCGACGTGTTCCACAACGCAAGCGGCATAGTTTATCCGTTCGCTGCGTGGCTCTCTGGTTACGGCGGAGGCTTTTCCGAAGAAGAAGTAGCGGAGACTTTTAAGGTGCCTCTTATCTTTTTTACCGGCACCGATCCCATCGTCTGCACATCCAGGATGGTCCGCGAACCCGACGACGATTTCCCGTATCATCTGATCCACGGAGGCAGGGACTACAAGTGGCCGGAGCGGACGGACAAGGAGCTGTTCTACATTTGGGAAGGCCGGGCCGTCTGGGGCATCACGGCACGCATCCTTAAGGGGTTTCTGGATATTCTCCGGTAGATCGTACCGGGTCTATAACTGCAGGACATGTAGCGTGTCCTGCTTTTTTCTTATACTATATATTGGTGAAATTTTTAATACTAAAAAACAAAAATAGGCTTTCATTTTCCCCTGTATTATGTATAATAACTATATACCCCTATCGGTCTTGCAACCGGTGCTGATAGGGGGCAGCAGCCAGCCGGAGCGAAAAGGAGGTTATACTCTCAATACAGATTAAAAAGGGGAATAGCTGATGGAAACGATTGTTAGTATCAACGATGCTGTAAACAGCTTTGTCTGGGGATGGCCCGCCATCATTCTTATCTTCGGTGTAGGTATCTACCTTACCATTCGTCTTAAGGGGATCCAGTTCAGAAACATAGGATTCCAGATCCGCGAAACTTACGTAAAGACATTTAAAGATGCAAAGAAAGGCTCCAAAGAAGCCGGAGAAGGAGAGATAACTTCCTTCCAGGCAGCAATGGCGTCTGTTTCTGCTGTCGTAGGTTCCGGTAACATCGCCGGCGTAGCTACCGCGATAGTAGCGGGCGGCCCGGGTGCTCTGTTCTGGATGCTCGTCGCGGCCATCATAGGAATGGCTACCAAGTACGGCGAGATCGCCCTCGGCATGAAGTACCGCGAAAAGGCGGACGACGGAACGTATGTCAGCGGCCCCATGTATTATATAGCCAAAGGCCTTAAGGCCCCGTGGCTCGGCAAGATAGTAGCCGTGCTGTTCATATTCTTCAGCATAGTCATCTCCGCCGTAGTCGACACCAACACCATGTCCCAGGCTCTCAACGAGACCTTCGGACTCAACCCGATAGTTGCAGGCGCCATATTCGCCGTACTAACCGGTATAGTAATATTCGGCGGCATCAAGAGGATAGGCGAGGTCTGCGGACTTCTTTCGCCGTTCATGGCAGGCGCTTATCTGATCTGCGGACTGCTGATAATAATCCTTAACATCGGTCAGGTCCCCGCAGCAATAGGCCTTATAGTAAGAGCAGCATTCAACCCGACCGCAGCTCTGGGAGGAGCCGCAGGATTCGGTATCATGACCGCCATCCGCTACGGAATGGCCCGCGGAATATTCTCCAACGAAGCCGGTATCGGATCCGCTTCCGTAACCCACGCATCCGCCAAGGTAAACGAGCCCGGCGAGCAGGCCATCTGGGGACCGCTGGAAGTATTCGTAGATACTTGCGTAGTATGCCTCGTTACCGGTCTTACGATAGTTCTCTCCGGACTTTGGGACGGCGGAGCCGAAGGCGTTGGACTTACCATGGCGGCATTCAGCAAGATGCTTCCCGGAAACTGGGGACAGTATGTGGTACTGTGCGCATCCATACTGTTCGGATTCTCCTGCCTCATCACCTACTATAACTACCTGGAGAAGGGCTGGCTGGCTCTCTTCGGCAAGGTGATGCACGCAAAGGTAAGCAAGCTGATCGTAAGGATAATCTGGCTGGTATTCATCATGGTCGGTTCCTACAGCACTCTGGGCTTCGTCTGGGATCTGGCAGATACCTGCAACGGTATCATAATCATCCCGAACCTCATAGCACTTGCAGTTCTTGCAGGTCAGATCGTAAAGATCAAGGAAGACTACTGGAAGAAGAACCTTCCGCTCTACAAGGAAGAGAAGGCTGCAAGGAAGAAGTAATCAGCATTAAACGATATCACGGCCCGGGCCTTATGGTCCGGGCTTTTTTCGCGCTCCGCTCCAGCCGTCCGGTCCGTATCCTTTGCTTCCGGGTCTATGAATGGCGTCGCTAAAGTCTGTTTATCGACGGGCAAGATGTGATGATCCACGATATACGAAAAAAGGGTGTCTTCTAATATAATATCTTTAAGAAAATACCGATTATTTAACTTTTTTTGTGATATTATATCTATGTATGACGATTTTTAATGCGATATCATTATTAGGCGGTCTTGCTCTGTTCCTCTACGGCATGAGGATCATGGGCAATGGATTGTCTCAAAGTTCATCCACAGCGTTCAAGAACGCTCTCAAAAAGGTCACCAACAATCCGGTAGCCGGTTTTCTTGTTGGTGTAGTTGTTACGGCCGTAATTCAAAGTTCCACAGCTACGATAGTAATTACCTCGGGTCTTGTAGGCGCGGGTCTTATGACGTTCAAGCAGTCCATAGGCATAATGCTGGGCGCCAACGTCGGAACTACTGTTACCGCTCAGATAATCAGACTTCTGGACATAAACGCAGACAGCGGATCGATACTCAATTTCTTCAAGCCGAGCACCCTTGCGCCTATAGCCGCCATCATCGGCATAGTCTGCATCATGTTCATAAAGAAGCAGAATTCCGGAACCGTGGGTCAGATAGCCATGGGCTTCGGCATACTGTTCACCGGTCTTCTTAACATGACCGCGGCAGTAAGTCCGCTGTCCGAAGAGCCGTGGTTTGCGAACATGTTCACCGGCGTTTCCGCAAGACCGCTTCTGGGCTTCATCGCGGGCGCTGCGGCTGCGTTCCTTATCCAGAGCTCTTCAGCTACGATAGGTATCCTGCAGGCTCTGGCTACTACGGGCGTACTTACTTTCAGCTCGGTCTATTCGATAATAATCGGCATCTACATAGGCGACTGCGTTACCACTGCCATCGTCTGCTCCATCGGAGCCAAGGCGGACGCCAAGCGCACAGGCATAGCGCACATCATATTCAATCTTTGCGTAGTCGTTCTGGTTTCGGCAGGTGTTGCCATACTTCATTCCACAGGCGCGCTTTCCGCGATATGGAGCAGACCGATAACCTCCGGCGGCATTGCAAACACCCACACCATTTTCAGGCTCGCCTGCGCCGTCATCCTTCTTCCGTTTACCAGAGTTCTTGAAAAGGTGACCAGGAAGATCGTAAAGGATACTCCTGTGGCAAACGTTCCGGAGAAGTATCACGACGCGGAACTGCTGGACAAGGCTCTGTACGGATCCCCGGCTCTTGCGATCTCCAGTGTGCGCAAAGCCATGATCAAAGTTGCGCAGACTGCGGAGCATAACTATCATAAGGCAAGCTTGCTGATAAACGATTACGTACCGGAGACCGCTGCCCAGATCGAAGAAGACGAAGAGTTCATAGACTTCATGACGGACCACATAAACGCTTATCTTGTGGGACTGGCGGATCTCGATACAACTACCGGACGGACCAGCGATCTTGTCAATTACAACATCAAATGCGTGCTCGAATTCGAAAGGATAGGGGATCTTGCCCTTAACCTGGCACAGAACGCTCAAGAGCTTAACGCAAAGAACATGAAGCTTTCCCCGGTCGCCCAAAGAGAGATGACCGTGATCCACAACGCAATGTCCGAGGTCCTGGACTGGGCAGTCGCTGCTTACAGGGACCGCAGCATAGAGGCCGCAAAACGCATAGAGCCTGTGGAGGAAGTCGTGGACGAGCTTGTTGAAGATCTCCGAGCCCGACACGTGGAAAGACTTCAGAAAGGCATCTGCAACGTAATAGTCGGATCCACTTTCCTGGACATGCTTGTAAACATAGAGCGTATCTCCGACCAGTGTTCCAATATCGGCGTATATACCATCGCGATGTTCGACAAGGAGGCCGACGCGGATCAGCACGAGTACCTGCACCGTCTGCACAGCGGCGTGGATCCTGATTTCAACGCCTGGTACGCAAGCGCCAGGGAAAAATACATGGGAATGCTTCAGATAGCGGAGCAGTACCCGGATACAGAAGAGGAATAAACGATTTATCGATCAATACCTAAAAAGCATGTAACCTCGCATGCTTTTTTGCGTCTTTATAGGCGAAGAGGGTTTTTACATGGACGATCTGCAGATCATAGAAGGCTTTTTCAACAGACAGGAGGACGCCATAGGCGCTGCTCTGGATAAATACGGAAGGTACTGCGGCACCGTTGCCGGCAATATCCTTGCGGATCATTCAGATGTGGAAGAATGCGTAAACGACTGCATGCTTAAAGCCTGGAACAGCATACCGCCGGCCAGACCCGCCAGTCTTAAGGCGTATCTTGGAAAGATTGCAAGGAATCTGGCGCTGGACAAGGCCGCAAAGGCTTCCGCCAAGAAACGCGGAGGCGGGGAATACACGCTTGCGCTGGACGAGCTTTCGGAGATAGTCTCCGGAGGAACGGAACCGGAAAAGGCCGTTGAGAACAGCGAGCTGACAAAAGCCATAGACCGGTTCCTGGGCGAACTGGACGAGACCAAGCGCAAAGTGTTCGTAAGGCGCTACTGGTACCTTGATCCGGTATCGGAGATAGCGTCGCGGCTGGACCTTAAGGAGTCCAACGTAAAGACGATGCTCTTCCGTTTAAGGAAAGACCTGGCGCAGCATCTTAGAAAAGAGGGTATTGAAATATGACAAACGATAAGCTGTTAAGAGCGATAGGGGATATAGACGATCGCTTTGTGGAAGAAGCGGATGCTGCGCCTAAGGCCGCGTCATCCGGTGCATTTGAAGCGAACACCAAGACCGTTTCCGAAAGACCGCGCAGCAGGAGAAGACCGCTCAGGATAGCTGCAGCCGCTTGCGCAGCGGTGCTGATCTTTACCGCAGGATTCTTCGGCGGGGCAGGGAGCATAGGAAACCGCAGCTATTCGGGAAAGAACGACGCATACGCGCCGGATTCCGGATCGGTCAATTATACTTCCGAGGATACGAATTTCGGCGGCTGGTCCAGTCATACCGAGTACGAACAGAAAGACGGAAGACAGACTGCGGAGATGCCGGCCGATGCGGAGCCGGTCATCATCAGCGATAGCCTCAAGACCGCCCCGGACAGTAACGGAACGCTTCCTGTTCAACTTCAGAACACCAAGCTCATATACACCGCGAACATGTCACTGCAGAGCACGGAGTTTGAAAAGACCTGCGGATACATCAAGTCTCTGGCAGACAAATACTTTGCCTTCATAGAGAACGAGACCGTAGACAACGGCAACGGAAGCGCAACTTACCGCAGATCAGCTAGCTACACCGTAAGGGTCCCCGCGGAGAACTACAGCAGCTTTCTCTCCGGAATGAGCGATGAGTGCCACGTCGTTTCTCTCAACCAGAAGATGACCGAC
>JAFWVZ010000024.1 GCA_017523605.1 Bacillota bacterium
AATGATCGGGTATACGAGCTGTCCGGAGATATCAGGTACATATACAGTTTATTCGGCAGCGATCTGCATCTCTGGGGCACTGTCAGAGAAGGTGATGCCGCAGGGCTCAAGACGTTTTCTTATGGAATAAAGACGTTTGTATATGTGCGTATAGAACAGGATCAGGCAAAGCTATCAAAGGCAGCCGACTTCTCCGGATCGGATGTGTTGACCCTTCACAGGCAAACAGATTAGATATTAGGAATACTGATCGGACGCTGGACGCGCGATAATAACAAAAAACAGAAATACCCGCCTTACCCAAAGAAACGGTTATTTCTTATAACTGCTTTTGAGGGCAAACCGTCTATCGGTAGTGCCTCTTGTATTCTGAATATATCATCGATGGCCTGCGCGGTCAATATCAAATGGCATGATCATGGGGATCAATGGCGGATCCGACTGGCGGATACTCGGTTTTTCATGATATAATACACATACAGGTTATTGCGCAGCAGAACGGAAAGGGACTAATGCAATGGAAGCTAAGTCGATACGGTGGATATCCATCTTTCTGCTTGTTCTGGGAGCCGCGGCGGTATCTGCCGGATGGTACCTTATATCTCCGGGAAACGAACTGGGCTGGGTTTTCCTTTCTACCGTTGTTATCTGGCCTGTAGTGGTGGTGTTTACCGGCGCGCTGGAGATACTGGCGTTCGGTACGATGCGCGGAGTCTATGCTATCCTGGTCCTTGCACTGGGGCTGGTGGTTTCGCTTATGGTCAGGTTCCCCGGCGGCGCGCTTATAAGCGGCCTCATAGCTCTGGCGCTCGTTAACGCATTCAGAGGACCCCTTACTTCCATCAAGACCCGGAATAAAGGGCCGCAATAGTACGCAGCTGACAAATTAATATAAGGACTGAACGACCGCTTCTGCTAAAAGAAGCGGTTATTTCTTTCACAGAGCGTAAACCTGCGGTATAATAAAATGATAAGGGGTATGCATCCCCGGTAAGTGCGGGGAAATGGATCCACGGGAGGTATCGAAATGAAAAAGTTCTTAGCCATATTGCTCTGTCTGGTGCTGGTGCTGTCGCTGGCGGCATGCGCCAAGGACGAGGAGGCTCTTAAGGCCCGCTACGACGAAGGTTACAAAGCCGGATACGACGAGGGCGCTGCAGCCGGAAAGGCGGAAGGCGAAAAGGCCGGAGCCGAGTCAGGATATAAGACCGGTTACGAGGAAGGCAAGAAAGCAGGATACGACGAAGGCGCCAAAGCCGGAAACGAGGAAAGCTATCAGGCCGGATACGATGAGGGTCTGGTAGTAGGCAAGGACGAAGGCTACAAGGCCGGCAAGGACGAAGGATACCAGACCGGATACGACGAAGGCCACATGGCAGGCGTTGAAGAGGGCAAAGCCTCCGCAGCGTCTGTACAGAAGTACGCCAGATTCTCCGGATCCTTTACGGCTACCGTGGAAAAGATCCTGCCGGACTACAGCGTAATGCCGGACAACGTTCTGCTGGTGCATATGTTTCAGGACGGTCCGTTCCTGATCCGCTTCGACGAGCCAATGACAGGCAAGTTCCAGGAAGGTAAGGCATACGTGTTCGATTTCCTTACCTTCGAGGCGCCTATTCCGGGCGATGCTCAGTACGCAGACATTAAGGATCATGCGACTTCGATCGAGATAACAGGCTACCGCGCTGCCAAGGACGACGAGATGGGCCTTGCAAGCAAGCTGCCTACAGTCGACATCTTTACCAAATAACAGGAGGCAACAATGAATCTGTTTCTGGCGTTTTCGCTGTTTGCGCTTATAATACTGCTCTACTGGGTCATTTCGGAGCTGTTTACAATATTGTTCCGCTTTACGGGGCTGCCATACGGCAAGGCGCGTTTTCAGGTAACGTCACTGCTTACCGGTTGCGGATTTACCACGCGCGAGAGCGAGATGGTAGTCTCCACAAAATCCAGAAGACGTCTTGCCAGAATAACGATGCTGTTCGGGTACGTGTTCAACATAACCATCGTAACCTCGCTTATCAACGTGTTCCTGTCGCTTAAGCAGGCGCCGCAGCAAAAGAATTTTATGCTTGCCATATTAATTCCGCTGGCGGCTCTGGCCGTGATCATAATCTTCATACGTGTACCGGCGATGCGCTCGCGCAGCGACAGGCTTCTGGAGAAGATAGCCGGCAAGGTGCTGAACATAGAAGCCACCAACTCCATGGTGGTGCTGGACCACATAGGCAGAAACGCCATAGCAAGGGTAACTCTTCTGGACGTTCCTGAGGAGCTTAAGGGCATTACTCTTGCCCAGTCCGGCCTTAAAGAGGAAAAAAGCATTCTGGTGATGCTTGTTGAAAAGGCCGGCCAGCACATGCAGCACCCCAAGGCAGATACTACTTTCGATGCCGGCGACAGGGTAACGGTCTTCGGCGATTACTCCGCGATCTGCAAAACGTTCGGCGCCAAGGAGACATTCATAGACGACAAGGAAACAGACTGACAGACCTCGCGGACACGCAGGCAACATTGGACGGCTGAGCATTGCACGCGGACGCGCAGGCAGCGGCAGAGAAATACACATGCTGAAAGACCTTAAGGAGAACCGCACTGCGGGCGCTATCCTTTTAAACATGTTAATAGCGTTCGTAAGCCTGTTCATAAACGGTTTCGGCGTGTATCTTACCATCCAGGCCAACATTGGCGCGGGGCCCTGGGACGTTCTTAACCTGGGCGTTTCCAGTACGCTGGGCATACTCTACGGCAACGCGTCGATCGCCATATCCATAACCATACTTATAATCGACATAATAATGCGCGAGCCCATAGGCATCGCGATGTTCATAGACGCGCTTACCGTAGGCAAGGCTGTAGACTTCTACAACCGGCTGAACGTGGTTCCTGCATGTAAGGATCCGTTAACGGGAGTGCTCGTAATGATAGCGGGTCTTATTGTTCTGGCCTACACGCAGTTTACCTACATGTCCGCATCGCTGGGCTGCGGCCCGCGCGACACGCTTCTTGTGGGGCTTGCCAAGCGGCTGGACCGCCTGCCCATAGGACTTGTAAGCATACTGCTGCTTGGCACGGCAACACTTATCGGCTGGCTTCTGGGAGGTCCGGTGGGCCTTGGGACGATAATCTGCGCGTTCGGCACCGGTCCTGTAATGCAGCTGGCGTTTAAGACCGTGCGATTCGATCCCAAAACGATACATCACCAGAACCTCCGGGAGTCCGCAAAGGTGATATTCGGCAGGGGCAAAGAGACAAACGCTTAAATATCATGCGAAACACGTGCAACTGATGAGCAGTTGCAACAATATAGAACAAAACCGGCAGCGTAAACACATCGCAAAACAGGATGGAGGTATCGCATGTTTGCGGATGCAATAGAAAAAGTCGGAGGCTTTACCAGGCCGATCAAGACCATAACAAGAAACTACAAGG
>JAFWVZ010000025.1 GCA_017523605.1 Bacillota bacterium
AGAACGCCAAGGTGCCCTGCATAGAGACCGGCACGGGCATATGCCACATTTATGTGGACGCGTCCGCGGACCTGGACAAGGCGGTAAGGATAATAGAGAACGCCAAGACCAGCAGGCCGTCCGTATGCAACGCGGAGGAAGTGCTGCTGGTTCACAGGGACATAGCCGGAAAGTTCCTGCCAATGGTATCCGCAAGGCTGAGGGACGACAGAAAGGCCAAGGGATCGGTGCCCGTTGAGCTTCGCCTGGACGCGGAGGCTGCCGCAATAATAGACGGCACGCCCGCTGGGGCGCAGGACTTCGACACGGAGTTCCTGGACTACGTCCTGGCCGTTGGGGTCGTAGGCAGCGTCGAAGAGGCTGTGGCGCACGTTCAGAAGCATTCCACGCATCACAGCGACGCTATAATAACTGAGGACAGGGCGGCCGCGGACTTCTTTGTTAAGACCGTGGATTCGGCGGCGGTGTACGTTAACGCGTCCACTCGCTTTACGGACGGAGGAGAGTTCGGTCTGGGCTGCGAGATGGGAATATCCACGCAGAAGCTCCACGCGAGGGGCCCCATGGGGCTTGCGGAGCTCTGCACGTATAAATACATAATCGAAGGCAGCGGTCAGATCCGCTGAGGAACCGGGCAATGGCAGCGGTCAGATCCGCTGAACAGGCATTTCGGGCCGCAAACAGGCTTTAACAGCGGACCGTGCGGCCGGGAGGAACATGATGGCAAAGAAAACAACAGCAGGCTTCATAGGATGCGGCAACATGGGCGGAGTGCTCGCCGGAGTGGCCGCGAAAGCGCTGGGCGGAGACAACGTATATGTGTTCGACAAACATCCGGAAAAGACCGGAAAACTGTCACTGAATTACGGTTGCAAAATAGCCGAGCTGCCGGTAATACTTGAAAAATGCGGCATCATCGTGCTTGGAGTAAAGCCTCAGGCTCTCCCCGGACTGCTGGAATCGATAAAGGAGCCGCTGTCGAAGAGGGCGGATCGCTATGCTGTGGTAAGCATGGCGGCGGGTGTAAAGACCTCCGCGATAGAGGCCGTGCTGGGAGAAGTTCCGGTGGTGCGCATAATGCCCAACACACCCTGCGCAAGCGGCGAGGGCGTAATACTGTGCTCCAAAGGCAGTTTCGCGAGCGAAAAGGACATGGAGACGGTGCTTAAGATGTTCGAGCCGGCCGGCAAGCTGCTTACCATGCCGGAGAGCAAGATCGACGCCGGATGCGCTGTGTCCGGCTGCGGACCCGCGTTCGTGTTCATGTTCATAGACTCGCTGATCGACGGAGGCGTGCGCGCAGGGCTTACCAGAGCAGAAGCTAAGCTTCTTGCCGAACAGACCGTGCTGGGTTCCGCGAAATACGCTCTGGAAACAGGCGCCGAGCCTGCGAAGCTTAAGGCGGACGTCTGCTCGCCCAAGGGCAGCACGATAGAGGGCGTGGCGGTGCTGGAGGAGTACTCGCTGCGTTCGGCCGTCATGGAGGCTGTAAAAGCTTCGTACGAGCGTACCGTGGAGCTGGGGAAGTAGGATCGGAGCGATAGGCGCCGGCTGACGGATCAGCATCGAGCGGAGCGGGCGACGGAAAGCAATAATCATGACAGTTAATACCCGGGCAGAGCGCTGTCCGGGTTTGTCTTTGCCAATATATGCAGAACGCTGTCCGGGTTTGTCTTTGCCTATATAATATGGTAAAATGTCTTGGTCTGCGGCCGG
>JAFWVZ010000026.1 GCA_017523605.1 Bacillota bacterium
GAGGGTTCAAGTCCTTCTGCCCCTGCCATGACAAAAGCCCGGTCCAATCGGACCGGGCTTTTGCATGTCGCAGGTGGCGGAAGGACTTGAATACCAATTTTGAACAATAATAACCTAAAACGGTACAAACATGGACGTTTGATATTGAGTCTTGCCTCGGAATACATATAATTGCATCATGGCACTGCCATAAACGGTAGGCGGTCAGCCCTCTCCGGAGGGACTGTTTCCTCCGTACTTCTCAAAAGGGGAGAAAGGAGGGCTTTATGGGTGTAGACACGTTTGTCGGGATCCTTTCATTGGTACTTGCTTGTATCAGCATAGGGATCCTCATAGGACGCGGAATGCGCGATAATGGCAAAAAACAGAAATAACCGCCTTGTTCTGAGGAAGCGGTTATTTCTTATAACCCATTCTAAGGACTGACCGTCTATCGGCAGTGCCTCTTGTGTTTTGAATATATCACACGTGTCATGCCCCGTCAATATCATCGAAAAATGTGAATGGTGCTCCGGTCCAATAAAATAATGCTTGACTTCGTTACGTCGAAGTGTTAAAGTATCCCTAATTTACAGAAAGGGATCGAACCATGAAATTCGTAAGCAGCACTTGCTCCTTTTACGCATACTTTTACCGTCAGGTGGGTGTCCGTGGTTAGCACTTGCTCAGCTTTCTGTTGAACGAAGCAGTCAGAACACCCGCCGGACAACAAACGGCGGGTCTTTTATTAAAAATCTTTTAAGGAGTCCGTAATGACAATAGTAGATCTTCTGGAGAACAACGCTAAGCAGTTCGGAGACGAGATAGCTCTGGTGGAGATAAACCCGGAGGTAAAAGAGACCAGGCGCACCACATGGAGGGATTTCGAACTTGTAGAGCCTTCCAGACACCGCAGCTACTACCGCCGCGAGATAAGCTGGAACGTCTTCAACGAAAAGGCTAACCGCTTTGCCAACGCGCTGAAGGCACGCGGAGTTGGCAGAGGCCACAAGGTGGCGATCCTGCTGATGAACTGCATAGAGTGGCTTCCTATATACTTCGGCGTTCTCAAGACCGGAGCCATAGTGGTACCGCTCAACTTCCGCTACACCTCCGACGAGATCAAATACTGCGTAGATCTTTCGGAGACCGACATCCTGGTGTTCGGACCGGAGTTCATAGGCCGTGTGGAGGAGATCGCGGACGAGATCAGCCAGAACAGACTGCTGATCTACGTAGGCAGCGGCTGCCCGTCATTTGCGGATGATTACGCGGAGATGACCGCGGAATGCTCCAGCAGCTTCCAGACCGTTCCTCTTTCCGAGGATGACGACGCTGCGATATATTTCTCGTCCGGTACTACGGGCTTCCCCAAGGCCATACTTCACGCTCACAGATCGCTGATCCACTCCGCGCGCTGCGAGCAGGCCCACCACGGACAGACTCACGACGACATATTCCTCTGCATACCGCCGCTCTACCATACAGGAGCTAAGATGCACTGGTTCGGAAGCCTCATCTCCGGATCCAAGGGCGTAATACTTAAAGGCACGGGAGCGGAGACCATACTCAGAGCAGCTTCCGACGAGCGCGCTACCATAGTGTGGCTGCTGGTGCCCTGGGCTCAGGACATCCTGGGCGCTCTGGACAGGGGAGAACTGAAGCTTTCCGACTACAATCTGGACCAGTGGAGGCTGATGCACATAGGAGCCCAGCCGGTTCCCCAGAGCCTTATAAAGCGCTGGCTGGAGTACTTCCCGAACCACCAGTACGATACCAACTACGGTCTGTCCGAGTCCATAGGACAGGGCGCCGTGCATTTGGGCGTAGAGAACGTACACAAGGTAGGCGCCATAGGCAAGGCCGGCTTCGGCTGGGAGACCCGCATCTGCGACGAGGACGGAAACGACGTAAAGCAGGGCGAGGTAGGCGAGCTCTGCGTAAAGGGCCCCGGAGTAATGAAGTGCTACTATAACGATCCCAAGGCAACGGCAGAAACGCTTCGCGGCGACTGGCTGCGCACAGGCGACATGGCCATGGAGGACGAGGACGGCTTCATCTTCCTGGTGGACCGCAAGAAGGACGTTATAATAAGCGGCGGCGAGAACCTCTACCCGGTGCAGATAGAGGACTTCCTGTCCGCGAACAAGAAGATAAAGGACGTTGCTGTAATAGGTCTTCCGGACGCCCGTCTGGGAGAGATAGCGGCGGCTATAATCCAGCTGGCTCCCGGAGCGGAGTGCACAGAGGAGGAGATAAACGAGTTCTGCCTCGAGCTTCCGCGCTACAAGAGGCCCAGGAAGATCATATTCGCGGACGTTCCTCGCAATCCTACCGGCAAGATAGAAAAGCCGAAACTCAGAAAGATGTACGGCGGCGAAGGTCTCGTAGCCTCGCAGAACCGTTCGTAAAGACAGGTTTGTCCGGTGCTCCGGACAGTATCCTGCATAAAGACCGTTAGAGTAATGTTAGAGGTGAATGAACCATGAAAAAGCTAATGATAGGCAACGAGGCGGTGGCCCGCGGCCTTTACGAGGGAGGCATAGGACTCGTATCCAGCTATCCGGGAACTCCGTCCACGGAGATAACGGAGGTGCTGGCAACGTACGACGACCTCCACAGCGAATGGGCTCCCAACGAGAAGGTAGCCCTTGAGACCGCTTTCGGAGCGTCGCTGGCAGGAATTAGATCCGCGTGCGCCATGAAGCACGTAGGCCTTAACGTTGCCGCGGATCCGCTGTTCACGATGTCATATACAGGTGTAAACGCAGGATTGGTCGTATGCGTAGCGGACGATCCGGCCATGCATTCCTCGCAGAACGAACAGGATTCCAGGCACTACGCCATAGCTGCCAAGCTGCCCATGCTGGAGCCGTCGGACTCCGCGGAAGCCCTGCAGTTCGCAAAGGACGCGTTCGAGATCTCCGAAAAGTTCGATACTCCCGTCATCCTGCGCATGTGCACCAGAGTGTCGCACAGCCAGTCCATAGTGGAGACAGGAGAGCGCGCCGCAAGGAAAAAGATCCCTTACGAAAAGAGACCTTCCAAATACATAATGATGCCCGGCTACGCCAAGCTGCGCCATCCCAGAGTAGAAGAGCGCACCAAAAAGCTGGAAGCTCTGGCTGAGAACTGCCCGTACAACAGGATAGAGTGGGGCGGCCTTGAGACAGGCATAATAACGTCCGGAACGTCTTACCAGTATGTAA
>JAFWVZ010000027.1 GCA_017523605.1 Bacillota bacterium
GTGCGAGTTTATGTGGAAGAACTCGCGGCCCGCCGCCATGCATCCTCCCATCGCCAGCTCGTCGCCGGGGAAGGAGAGCATTACGGCGTTGTAGGTGTTTCTGAGGCGCGTCATGGCTTCGTCCATGTATTTGCGCTCCGCGTCTGTGGGGGCAAGATGCTCCGTCTTTTCGTCCACGGGAACGTATTCTATGTAGATGACCAGCTTGCAGCCCTTGTCCATGAGAGTGTCCAGGAACTGCGGGGACGTTACCTCGCGTATGTTGTCCGTGGTGACTGTTATCGACGCTCCGAAGATGAGGCCTTTGCTGCTGAACTTGTCTATGTTCTCCATCAGCTGATCGTAGACTCCGGCGCCTCTTCTAACGTCCGTGGCGATCTTTCCGCCTTCTATGCTGAACACCGGAACCAGGTTTCGGCAGCGGTCGAAGAGGACGAAGTAATCGTCGTTCATGTAGGTTCCGTTTGTGAACACAGGGAAGAGTATGCTCTGCGTGTTTCCTGCGCTTTCTATTACGGCTCTTCTTAAAAGGGGCTCTCCTCCGGCCAGCATTATGAAGCTAACGCCAAGGTCCTCAGCTTCCTTAAAGATGCGGTCCCAGTCCTGCGCGCTAAGCTGATCTGTGGGCTCCGTGTCTTCCGTGCCTCCGGTGCAGCGCGAGTAGCAACCGGCGCAGTGCAGGTTGCAGCTGCTTGTTATGCTTGCGATGAGGAATCCCGGTACGTGCAGGTCCTCCTTTTCCAGTTCCAGTCTCCGCCTGGAAGCCTTTCTGCTTGCCGCTGCGAACTTTGCCATGAAGGCGCTCTCTTTAGGATCTTT
Organism: Bacillota bacterium; assembly: GCA_017523605.1. Lineage (GTDB taxonomy): Bacteria > Bacillota > Clostridia > Peptostreptococcales > Anaerovoracaceae > RUG13409. The sequence continues at coordinate 820 of JAFWVZ010000027.1, forward strand.
AAGCGTCGCCTTAATGGTGTCCGCGATTATCTTTTCCACACCTTGCTCTATGTGTTTCTGTATGTCGAAGTTGGCTTTCATCCTTGTCTATTCTTCCGGATCATTCACACTTTTATTCTTTCTGAGGCAAAATTGTAACGAAAAAAAGCGCATCCGTCAAGAACGTCCGCGTCTGTACCTGTCCGTACTGCCGGCCGGAACGCAAACGGTTGCGATCCGTCAGTTTTTTACAGATATTTGCGTTTTCTGAAAATTGAATATAAAAGCATCAGGGAAAACTAAACAAAGGAATGCTTTTTGCGGTCTAAAGTGTTATATTTAAATAGTTAATATTCAAACGAAACCGAAAGGAGTAGTTACCTTATGGAACTGCAGATCAAAGACCTTGTCGAATCCATAAAAAAAGAAGGTGTAGACGTTGCTAAGGCCGAAGCAGAGAACATAATCGCAGAGGCAAAGAAGAAGGCTGCGGAGATCGTGTCCAAGGCCGATTCCCAGGCAAAGCTTACCAAGGAAACATCCGAAAGGGAGATAGCCCTTCTAAAGGAGAATGCCCTTGTAAGCGCCGAGCAGGCAAAGCGCGACGCCGTTCTTTCGTTCAAGGCCGCCATCCAGTCCGAGTACGAAAAGATCCTGTCCGCAAAGGTCAGCGATTCTCTGGGAGACGAAGCTCTTGCAAAGCTTATCAAGGCTGTCCTTACAGACGAAGACGCGTCCGCGTACACCGCCGAGCTTAACAGCGTAAGCGACGGACTTAAGGCGCTTCTTGCAGACGAGATAAAGAAGGGTCTGGAGATAAAGCCTGTCAAGAACGTAAAGGCAGGATTCAGACTTGCGGCAAAGGACGGGTCCGGATATTTCGACTGCTCGGACGAGGAGATCACCCGGATGCTGATGCCGTTCTTCAAGGACCTCAGCCTGTAAAGGGGGCGCGTCATGGCTTCTTATTACTACCTGATATCAAGCCTGCCTACGCTTTCCGCGGACGGCGGAATGCCGTTTTCTTATGCGGAATTTCTTAAGATGTGCCAGTCTAACGTAAGCGAGGAGACTTATAAGCTCCTGGAAGGACTTACTCTTTCTTCCAAGGACGGTCCTCTTCTGGACGAGTGGGGCGCTTTCTACAACAGTCTTACGAAAGAACTTAATTCGCAGAGGAGCGCAAAGCTCGGAAAACCTTATCCGGTGGTAACGGATAAAGAGCCGGCATCCGCGTCGGTGGCATCCGCGGCAGTCGCGGCTAAGGACCCGCTTACGGCGGAGCGCGTGCTTCTGGACTACGAGTTCGACCAGCTGGACATGATGGTGGGTCTGCACAGTTTCGACGACTACGTGCTGTTCGGATATGCAGTAAAGCTTAAGCTTCTGGAACGCGTAAGCAGCTTCGTAAAAGAAAAAGGTAAAAAAGAATTCAACGATATTCTCAAAGGCCTGGAAGATCAGGTCACGAGCTTATAACGGGGAGAGCTTTATGGATATAATCAAAGGAAAAGTAACAGGCATCAACGGAAACCTTGCCAGCGTAAGCTTTACCGGATCGATCCGCAAGAACGAGGTGGGATACATACTCGTGGAAGGCAAGCGCCTTAAGGGCGAGGTCATCCGTGTAAGCAGCGGAAGCGCAAGCATGCAGATCTACGAGATGACCAACGGCATCAAGGTGGGCGACGAAGTAGAGTTCACCGGAGAGCTGATGAGCGTAGAACTGGGACCCGGACTCCTTACCCAGGTGTTCGACGGACTTCAGAACCCGCTTCCAAAGCTTGCGGAAAAATGCGGATTCTTCCTGGAAAGAGGCGTTTATCTGGACCCGATCCCGAACAAGGACTGGGAGTTTACTCCTGCCGTGCAGCCGGGCGACAGCGTAGTCGCGGGCGATACCATCGGAACGGTACCCGAGGGACTGTTCACTCACCGCATAATGGTTCCGTTCACCCTTAAGGGAAACGACTGGACAGTTAAGTCCGTAAAGGAAAAGGGCGTCTACAACGTAAGGTCCACAGTGGCAGTTCTGGAAGACCGCACAGGCAATACCAAGGAACTTTCCATGGTATTCACACAGCCGATCAAGGAGCCGGTAAAGTGCTACGAAGAGCGTCTGCATCCGGACGAACCGCTGATCACCAAGATCAGGTGCATAGACACATTCCTGCCGGTAGCCAAGGGCGGAACGTTCTGCGTTCCCGGACCTTTCGGCGCGGGCAAGACGGTACTGCAGCACCTTGAGGCCAAGAACTCCGAAGCGGACGTAGTAATAGTGGCGGCCTGCGGAGAGCGTGCCGGCGAGGTAGTAGAGATACTTAAGGAATTCCCGGAGCTGGAAGACCCCAAGACCGGAAGATCCCTCATCGAAAGGACCATAATAATCTGCAACACCTCCTCCATGCCGGTAGCCGCAAGAGAAGCTTCCTGCTACACCGCGGTAACTCTGGCCGAGTACTACAGGCAGATGGGTCTGGACGTACTGCTTCTGGCGGACTCCACCAGCCGCTGGGCTCAGGCAATGAGAGAGATGAGCGGACGTCTGGAAGAGATCCCCGGCGAAGAAGCATTCCCTGCATATCTGGACTCCACCATAGCGGCCTTCTACGAAAGAGCCGGTAAGGTGCGCCTTAAGGATGGCAGCATAGCTTCCATAACCATAGGCGGAACGGTAAGCCCGGCGGGCGGCAACTTCGAAGAGCCCGTTACCCAGGCAACGCTTAAGGTAGTAGGAGCCTTCCACGGACTGTCCAGAGAGCGTTCCGACTCCAGAAAATATCCCGCGATCCACCCCATGGAATCGTGGTCTAAATACAAGGGCGTAGTAGACATGGACAAGGTCGAGAGGGCCCGCGCCATACTTATACGCAGTACCGAGATCAACCAGATGATGAAGGTAGTAGGCGAGGAAGGAACGTCCTCCGAGGACTACATAGTCTATCAGAAGGGCGAGCTTCTGGATGCCGTATATCTGCAGCAGAACTCCTTCGATCCCGTGGATGCCGTAAGCGTTCCCGAAAGGCAGCGCGAGGAGTTCGAGGTGCTCTACGACGCTCTTATGTGCAAGTACGACATAAGCGACAAGAAGGAGATAAGATCCTTCTTCAACCAGCTTAGACAGGAGTTCCTGGACTGGCACGGAACGATATACAAGACCCCCGAGTACTACGCTCAGGGCGAAAAGGTCTCTGAATCCTACAAGAGCAGAGCCGCTGTAAAGGAGGCGTAGGTCCGATGCAAAAGGTATACACTAAGATAGAATCCATAGTCGGCAACGTCGTTACCGTAAGGTCCGAAGGCGTAAGGTACGGAGACATCGCCATGGTAGGCGACAGCTTCGCCAACGTCATTAAGCTGGACAAGGACATAGTTTCGCTTCAGGTATTCGCCGGCGGTCAGGGCGTAAGCACCACCGATCCGGTAAAGTTCCTGGGAAGACCCATGATGGTGTCCTTCTCCGACGCTCTTCTGGGCCGCATATTCAACGGCGCGGGCGTTCCGATCGACAAAGGACCGGAGCTTACCGGCAACATGATAACCATAGGCGGACCGTCCTTCAACCCGGCAAGGCGTATAGTCCCCAAGAAGATGATACGTACCGGTATCCCGATGATAGACATGTTCAACACTCTGGTGGAGAGCCAGAAGCTGCCTGTGTTCTCGGTATCCGGCGAACCTTATAACCAGCTGCTGGCGCGAATAGCGCTGCAGGCCGAGGTAGACGTCATAATCCTCGGAGGCATGGGCCTTAAGTACGATGACTACCTGGAGTTCCGCAACACCCTGGAGAAAGGCGGAGCCATGAGCCATACGGTAATGTTCGTGCACACCGCTTCGGACCCGACCGTAGAGTGCACGCTGGTACCGGACATGTCGCTTGCCGTAGCGGAGCAGTTCGCCCTTGCAGGAAAGCGAGTGCTGGTGCTCCTTACGGACATGACCAACTTCGCCAACGCGCAGAAGGAGATGGCGATAACCATGGAACAGGTACCTTCCAACCGTGGTTATCCCGGAGACCTCTACAGCTGCCTGGCTTCGCGCTACGAAAAGGCAGTGGACATAGAGGGCGCGGGTTCCATTACCATACTCGGCGTCACCACGATGCCGGGAGACGATGTTACCCACCCGGTACCGGACAACACCGGATACATTACAGAAGGTCAGTACTACCTTAAGGGCGGCAGGATAGAGCCGTTCGGTTCGCTGTCGCGTCTTAAGCAGAACGTAAACAGCAGCACCCGCGACGACCACCGCGCCCTTATGGACGCAATGATAAAGCTCTATGCAGCCTACAAGGAATGCATGGAGAAGAGGTCCATGGGATTCCTCATGACAGAGTGGGACGAAAAGCTCCTGAAGTACGGCGAGCTCTTCGAATCCAGACTTATGGACCTGAGCGTGAACATTCCTCTGGAAGAGGCTCTGGATCTTGGCTGGGAGATACTCGCGGAGTGCTTCGAGCCCAACGAGACAGGTCTTAAGACCGCGCTCATAAAGGAAAGATGGCCCAAGAAGGACGCTATTGCTTAGGAGAGCTTAATGGCTAACGTCAAACTCACTAAAAATGAATTAAAGACGCAGAAGGACCATCTTAAGCAGTACCAGCGCTACCTTCCCACTCTGCAGCTTAAAAAGCAGCAGCTCCAGACCGTCATTATGAAGGTGAAGGCGGAGTACGAAAAGGTGGAGGAGCAGCGCAGAGGCGTGGTATCCGGTCTGGACGACTGGATAGCAGTGTTCGGAGAGAACCAAGGCTTTGCGGACGATCACAAGATCCAGCTGCTTGTGCAGCCGGACCGCGTGGAGTATACCACGGAGAACATCGCCGGCGTGGAGGTCCCCAACTTCAGGGAACTTACGTTTAAGGACGTGGAGTACAGCGTGGACGAGTACCCGCTGTGGGTGGACTACGCTGTGGTAAAGCTTCGCGACATAGCAAGGCTGGACGCTCTCTGCAAGACGCTCGCGACTCAGGAAGAACTGCTGGAGAAGGAGCTCAGGAGCACCTCGCAGCGCGTAAATCTGTTCGAAAAGGTAAAGATACCCGAAGCCAAGGAGAACATACGCGTAATAGAGGTCTATCTGGGCGACCAGCAGACTGCTGCCGTGGTCCGCGGCAAGATAGCAAAGAAAAAACTTACGGAGGCCGCCAAATGATAGAAAAGATGAAAAAGGTCTTCGTTGTATCGTCGGCTTCCAGAAAAGAGCAGATGCTCTCATCCCTGATGGATCTGGGCGTTCTGCACATCGCGGAAAAGAAGAATGCGGACAGAGAGCTTCTGGACCGCTTCGCGGAACTTTCCAGGACGGACCTTATGCTTAAGGAATACGCGGAAAAAGACCAGAAGCCTGCCGCAGTCCTTTCGGACAAGGAGTTCGAGGAAAAGTACGCGCAGATACGCGCCGCGGCAGACAAAAAGGACGCTCTGCTTGCGGACAGGAGCGCGGCGGCTGCAGAAGCTGAAAGGCTGGTGCCTTGGGGAGATTTCTCTCCGGAGCTGGTAGCACAGCTTAAGGACGAGGGCCTGGACCTGCACTTCTACCGTCTGGGCAAGGCGGAGATGGAAAGCCTTGCGGCGGACGAGAACATTAAGTTCATCCGTCTGGCGGACGTGGACAAGATGTCCGTGGCCGCGGTCCTCGGAAAGCTTCCGCCCACGTACGGCGCCGCGGAACTGGCGATGCCGGAAAAGGGACTGTCGCAGCTAAGGGAATACATCGCGGAGTGCGACGCCAAGGCCGCCGAATGCGACGAGGAGCTTAAGAAAGCCTCCGTCTACGAGAACAGCTTTAAGCAGCAGATGCTGAAAGCGCAGGAAAAGGCGGAGTTCTCCTCTGCCGAAGCCACCGCGGAGAGCGGAGACGACCTAGTCTGGATAAGCGGTTACATGCCGGAGGCGGATCTTCCCAAGCTGGAAGACTTTGCAAAGGCAAACGGCGCGGCCTGGGCCGCGGACGACCCCGAAGAGGACGATGAAAAGGTCCCGACCAAGGTCCGCTACAGCAAGATAACCAATATAATAAAGCCGCTGTTCGACGTTCTGGGGATCCTTCCCGGATACCACGAGCAGGACGTATCGCTGTGGTTCCTGATATTCTTTACGATATTCACGGCGATGATAATAGGCGACGCTGCCTACGGCTTCCTGTTCCTGATAGTGGCTGTGGTAATGACGGTAAAGATGAAGAAGGTGAACAACGCAGTCTTCCTTGTCTACGTCCTGTCGGTAGCTACGATCATATGGGGTGCCATAACGGGAACCTGGTTCGGCTCCGAAGCCGCCATGAACGTTCCGTTCCTGAAGTCGCTGGTAATACCCCAGTTTGCCAATTACCCGCAGTACTTCGGAGTTACGGCAAGCGCGCAGCAGAACACCATAATGAAGTTCTCGTTCACGCTGGGCGTCATCCAGATAGCTCTGGGCTGCCTGCTGAGCGTGCGCAAGAAGATAAGCGAAAAGAACCTCAGCTTCATAGCGGACATCGGCTGGCTGTTCGCGGCCTGCGCAATGTACCTGCTGTCGCTCAACCTGGTAATAGGCGAAAAGATAGCGATGAAGCCGGTGTTCATAGTCATAATCGCAGCGTTCATGATAGTGGTGCTGTTCGGAGGCATGGAGCCCGGCAAGAGCTTCGGTCAGGGTGTAAAAGCCGGTCTTGGCAACGCGTTTACCGTGTTCCTGGATACGATCAGCTGCTTCGGAAACGTAATGAGCTACATAAGGCTCTTTGCGGTAGGCATGGCTTCGCTGGCGATAGCGCAGAGCTTCAACGGCATAGCCGAGAACTTTAAGGGACCGTGGTTCGTGCTTGCGATAGTGGTGCTTGTGATAGGCCACGGACTCAACCTGATAATGGGGCTTCTTTCGGTAGTAGTGCACGGCGTAAGACTCAACGTGCTTGAGTTCTCCGGCCAGGCCGGTCTGGAATGGACGGGCATAGCCTATGAACCGTTTAAAAAGAACGATAAAAAAGATAAAACAGAAACTGATAATAAAGAGATCTAAAGGAGATAAGTTATGAATCTGGCATTTGTAGGTATGGCTGCTGCGCTTGGACTTTCGGCAGCGGGTTCCGCTTTCGGAACAGGTTTTGCGGGAATGGCTTCCGTAGGCGCTTGGAA
>JAFWVZ010000028.1 GCA_017523605.1 Bacillota bacterium
AGACCTCGATAGCGGTCTTCATTTGCCTGCTTGTATGCTACCTGATAGGTTACCGGGGCGCGCAGATGCCTTCGGAGGCTTGCATTACGGCCATAATCTGCATGCAGCCGCAGATCCGCGACACACGACAGTACGCCGTAAACCGCATCATAGGCACGCTGGTAGGTTCTGTGTGGGGACTCCTGCTGATACTGCTGCTTACCGCCGTCCCTGCCGCAACTGAGCATTACGCGCTGCTCTATCTGTTAATGGCGATAGGCATGATGCTGTCCATCTATACTGCGGTGCTGCTTGGAAAGAGCGACACGTCCGGCCTTGCCGCGATAGTCTTCCTGTGCATAGTGATAGCGTTCCCGGAGATAGAGCGGCCCATGGAACAGGCCGCGCTGAGGTTCTTCTACGTTTTCCTTGGCACGGCGGTAGCGATAATAGTAAACACGTTCAGGCTCCCGCGCAAAAAGAACAAGGATCTGGTGTTCTTTGTAAGGACCAAGGATCTGGTTCCGGACAGATTCTCGCAGATGCATCCTGCGGTGCAGTTCCGCCTTACCCGCCTGGGGCTGGACGGGGCTAAGATATGCCTTGTGTCGGAGCATGCGCCGGCCTTCTTTGCAATGCAGCTTGGGCATGCGGAGCTCAATACGCCCATGATAGTAATGGACGGTGCCGCAATATACAGCACCAAAGACAACAGTTTCCTGTGGACCAGTCCGATGGCCGAGGACGATCTGAACTCGCTGCTGGGAGTTCTGGACGAGCTTGGAGTAAGCTATTTCATATATACAGTACATAAGAACAGGACCGGGATATTCCACAGCGGAGACTTCTCGGAAGTTGAAACCCGGCTTATGGAGGACATGAAGAGCTCACCTTACAGAGACTATCTGGACGGAGACCTTACGGACATGTCGGAGGTCGTATACGTAAAGGTAGTGGCCGAGGAAGACCGGATAGGGGAGATATCCACCGCACTGCACAAGGCTCTGCCGGAGCGCCCGTACCGTACTGTGGTGCGCAGGCAGGAAAAGGTGGAAGGAGCCGTGGGTCTGTATATCTACGGAAGCGCGGCAGTCCCGGGGCACGCAAGGTCCGTACTTATGGAAATGCTTATGGAAGACGGCAGGGAGCTTAGATTCGAGGAGCCTCTGCTTAAGGACGGATATAAGAACGAAGTGGACGCGCTGCGCCTGCTTTCGGACATAGAGCACAGATACGAACCGGTAAGACTGTTCGGAAGACGCTGAAGATTCGGACCGGCCATTCAGAAGTTTTGAAAAATCGGGCCGGTGCCGCGCCGGAAAGGAGAAAGGACCATGAACGATACTGTAAGGCAGCTTTACGAACGCAAGTCGGTGCGCGTATACACCGATGACCCCATAGACGAGTCCATAGTTCAGGAAATACTTTATTCCGCGGCTATGGCACCTACTGCCGGCAACCAGCAGTTCTATACGATAATAAGGGTAACAGATCAGGGACTTCTGGACAGGCTCGCGGATTCGTGCGACCATCAGCCGTTCATAGCAAAAGGCAAACTGGTCCTGGTATTCTGCGCGGACTGCCGCAAATGGTACAAGGCGTTCAGCGCTCTGGGCTGCGGCCCGCGCAAGCCCGGCCCGGGAGACCTTCTTCTGGCGGTGGACGACGCGCTTATTGCCGCGCAGAACGCCGTGGTGGCGGCGGAGTCCTACGGGATAGGATCCTGCTACATCGGGGACATAATGGAGAACATAGAGATCCAGCGCGACATTCTGGGCCTGCCGGAACTTGTGTTCCCTGCTGCGATGCTGGTCTTCGGGTATCCTACGGAAGGTCAGAAGAAAAGGCCTAAGCCGCCCCGCGCAGCCATGGAGCACATAGTGCACGAAAACAAATACCGCGACATGGACGAAGCCGAGCTTCAGAGCATGTTCGGCAAAGGCAAGAACGAAGAAGAATACCGCGAGTGGATGGATGCGTTCTGCAAGCGCAAGTACAA
>JAFWVZ010000003.1 GCA_017523605.1 Bacillota bacterium
TAGACTACGGAGTCCTTACAACGGATAAGGAAATGTCCATGCCGGACAGGCTGAAGACCTTGTACAACGGTCTTATGGACATAATTGCGGATCATCAGCCGGAAGAAGCAGCCATAGAGCAACTGTACTTCAATACAAATCAGACTACGGCGATATTCGTAGGTCAGGCCAGAGGCGTTGCGATCCTTGCATGCGCGAACAACGGTCTGGAGATATACGAATACACTCCGTTGCAGATAAAGACGTCCATAACCGGCTACGGAAGGGCTGAAAAGAAGCAGATGCAGAACATGGTGCGCATGTATCTGAATCTGGAAGAGGTGCCCAAACCGGATGACGCTGCGGATGCTCTGGCTGCAGCCATATGCCACAGCAGACATAACACAGCAAGCAAACGAAGCTTTAAGATGAAGTAATTTCAATAAGTTGACATAAGAGGTATTATGATACACTACGTAAAAGGTACTGTAACCGAAAAAGAACAGGGCTATGTCGTGGTAGAAAACTCCGGAGTAGGCTTTCTGGTCTACGTTCCGCTTGGCGACGCCGCTTATCTGGACTACGACGGTCCGGTAACGCTTTATACTTCCATGCAGGTAAAAGAGGACGACATAAGCCTTTACGGCTTTTCCGACCGTACTGCGCTTAAGATCTTCGAAATGCTTATAACCGTTTCCGGTGTAGGCGCTAAAGCGGCAATGTCCATACTGTCCGCGCTTACGCCTGCAGAGCTTAAGAAAGCTGTGATAGCCGGAGACATAAAGGCCATCAGTTCTGCTAACGGCATCGGAAAGAAGACCGCGGAAAGAGTGGTCCTGGAACTAAGGGATAAGATAGCCAAACTGGAAGGCATCGGAACTACCGGCCTTTCGTCCGTAATAAAGGCTATGCCCATCGCTGGTGAAAGAGCAAAGGCAGTAAGCATGCTGATCGCTACCGGTGCTTCCAGAGCCGACGCTGAAAGAGCCGTTGCCGCGATAGAGGACGACAGTTTAAAGGCGGGCCAGTATTTCATGCAGGCCGCTAAAACGTTCAAATAGAGGAAAAAATGGATCAGGAAGACAGAGTAGTAAGCACGTCCATGCAGGGCGAAGACGCTTACATGGAAAGCAAGATAAGGCCTCAGCGTTTTGAGGATTTCTCCGGACAGACTACAGTCGTGGAGAATCTTCAGGTATACATGAAGGCTGCGCAGCTCAGGGGCGAGCCTCTGGACCACGTTCTTTTCTACGGACCTCCGGGCATTGGAAAAACAACGCTTGCGGGGATAATTGCCCGCGAGATGAAAGGACATTTCTATATTAGCTCCGGACCTGCGCTCACCAAGCCGATAGACCTTGCGGCTGTATTGACCGGAATCGAAGAAGGCGATGTTCTATTCATAGACGAGATACACCGCCTCAACCGCGTTGTGGAAGAGATACTGTACTCCGTAATGGAGGATTTCCGTCTGGACATAATGCTCTCCAAGGGCATGGGCGCAGGCGTTGAAAGTATCGACATTCCAAGGTTTACGCTCATAGGTGCTACCACAAGGGCCGGAAGCCTTTCCGCTCCTCTGCGCGACCGTTTCGGGATCGTGGAGAAGTTCGATCTTTACAACATTGAGGAGCTTTCTCAGATACTCAGAAGGTCTTCGCGCATACTCGGAGTTGAGATGGATGAAAAGTCCATAGAACTTCTGGCAAAGCGTTCCAGGGGTACGCCGCGTGTTGCCAACAGACTGCTTAAGCGCGTGCGCGATTTCTCGCAGGTAAAGGGCGACGGTTCAGTTTCAACGGATGTAGTAGAGATGACGCTCGACGCTCTGCGCATAGACTCTCTGGGTCTGGACAGTCTGGACAGACGCATACTGGAGTTCATAATCACAAAGTATCATGGAGGACCGGTCGGCATAGATACCATTTCTGCTTCTCTTGGTGAAGAAAGGGTCACCATAGAGGATGTTTGCGAGCCTTATCTCATGCAGCTTGGGCTCCTTCAGCGTACGCCCAAGGGCCGCATGGTATCCGCGGAAGCCTACAAGGTAGTGGGTCTTCCTGCTCAGGACGAACCTGCTAAAGACCCCAACGGAGAGGAACAGCTCAGACTCCTATGAACGTAAGCGATTTCGATTATTATCTTCCCGAAGAATTGATAGCTCAGAGACCTGCAGACAAGAGAGACGCCTGCAGGCTTCTTGTGATACACAGAGATACCGGTCTGCTGGAACACAGGCATTTTTCTGATATACTGGAATACCTGAAGCCCGGAGACTGCCTTGTTTTCAACGATTCCCGCGTAATACCCGCAAGGATCTTCGGTACAAAAAGAGGCACCGGCGCTAAGGTGGAATTCCTTCTTTCAAAGAAGATCGAAGGCAACACCTGGGAGACTCTGGTAAAGCCGGGAAGGCGCTGCAAGACAGGCGACATCATAGATTTTGACGGCGGTCTTTCCGCGGAGATAAAAGGTTATTCGGACGACGGAACAAGGATAGCAGAGTTTTGCTGCGAAGGAAGTTTCGAAGAAACTCTGGAACGCATAGGCAGCATGCCTCTTCCGCCGTACATTACGCGCAAGAGCGACGAATCCGACCGGGAGAACTATCAGAACGTATACGCGAAAGAGAA
>JAFWVZ010000029.1 GCA_017523605.1 Bacillota bacterium
GCTGTCGGAAAAAATGCGCAGCCTAAGCCCGCGCTCCTTAAGCGCGGACAGCGCCTCTATCAGAGCGGTAAGTTCCATGCGGTTGTTGGTGGTGTTGATCTCGCCGCCGTTTAGTTCTTTTTCGCGGCCGGCATATTCCAGCATGCAGCCCCACCCGCCTATGTTGTCCTTTTCCTGATTTCCGGCGCACGCGCCGTCGGTGTAGATGTTTACTGTCTTCATAACACTTAATTATACCTTAAACGCCGAGCGCGGTGCAAGAATCAAGAACACTGAACGCTAAAGGCCGCCGTTGAAATACCGGACGCTGAAGGCTTGCGGTCGGAACGATCATCGCTGAATGCCCGCCGAGGCAGACCAATCAGGCTATTTTCAATCGGCTATTGCTTTTTTTCTGCAAAATCGGGATAATTTATACTAAGTGTTGATATTAAAAACACGCATTCTTCACAACTAAAAGGGATAATTAACGTGCAGCAGATGAATTTGGCGATATGCTCCCTTGCGAGCGGCAGCAGCGGAAACAGTTTTCTTATTAAAAACGAAGACACGATGCTGCTTGTGGACGCGGGAATAAGCGCAAAGCAGACGGACCGGGACCTTGCGTCTTTGGGCCTGGAGCTTAAGGATGTGGACGCGGTGCTTGTAACGCACGAGCACACGGATCACATAAAGGGGCTCAAGGCGGTCTGCAGCGCATCCGGCGCGGCTGTCTACGCCACGCGGGGGACCATCTCGGGCATACAGTTTGCGCAGGAGCTGGAAGAAGTAAGGGCGTTCTGCCCCGGAGACTCCTTCCGGATCGGCAGCATTGAAGTCGGCACGTTCCCTACTTCGCACGACGCGGCGGAGCCTTCGGGCTTTGTTTTCTCGGCGGGCGGAAGAAGCGCGGCCATAGTAACGGACACAGGTTACGTTACGGACGAGTGCTTCAGCTGCATGCGCCGGGCGGACGTGCTGGTGCTGGAATCCAACCACGACGAAAGCGTCCTTAAGATGGGCCGCTACCCGTGGTTCCTTAAACAGAGGATCCTCAGCGACCGCGGTCATCTGTCCAACGAGGCTGCTGCGAACGCAGTGCTTAAGCTTCTCAAACTGGAGCAGCTGGAAGGCACGGAAAGAAGCAGACTTGTGCTGCTGGCGCACCTGAGCAAGGAAAACAATTTCCCGCAGATGGCGCTGGCGACCATGAGCAACATACTTGCGGCGGAAGGCTTTGCGCCCGGAGACAGGCTCCGGATAGAGGTCCTTTCCAGGACGGAGCGCAGTCCGCTGTACATTCTTTAAGCACGGAATGCATGCATTCGCGCGGCGCGGACCCGTTAAGTGCGGGAGGCGCTGCGCAGAAAGAGCAAGAGCTGTGCTTATCAGCCCGGAGGCGGTAGACATGGAAGGAAGAAAGAGAATTTTAATACTGATACTTGTAGCGGTGCTGGCGCTTGGCTGCGGATTTGCCGGCGGCTTGCTTGCGTCGCACATCGACACGCAGCAGCTGCAGACATCGCTGTTCGGACCCCGGGTGGGGAACGAAACGACAACGCCTGTAGAACAGGCACCCGAAGACACCGGGACAACTGCGGCGGTGCAGCAGCAGACCACGGTAGTGCACACGCAGGACCCCAACATCGGCGAAGCCATTGCGGATAAGGTGCTTCCGTCCGTTGTAGGCATAGAGACATCCTACGAGGTCAGCATCGGAGGCGGATACTCCTACTTCTTCGGCGGAGGCGGCGGCAAGACTTTAACTACCGCCCAGGGAACAGGCTTTGTGGTGGACGAGGCGGGCTACATACTCACCAACTCCCACGTGGTCAACGACGGCAACTACAGAACGGTTACAGTGCTTCTCTACGACGGCAGAGAGCTTTCCGGCACAGTACTTTGGAACGATCCTACGCTGGACATGGCGATAGTAAAGATAGAGGCAACAGGTCTTGTTGCGGCGGAACTCGGAGATTCCGATACCGTTAAAGTAGGCTCCTACGCTGCGGCGATAGGCAACCCGCTGGGACTTCAGTTCAAGTTCTCAATGAGCCAGGGCATAATCTCCGGTCTGGAAAGGACCATAGAAGTGTCCTCCGGCACAGGCTATAACACCACTACCATGGAGGGCCTGCTCCAGACGGACGCTACAATAAACTCCGGCAACTCCGGCGGACCGCTCGTAAACAGCAGCGGCCAGGTCATAGCCATAAACTCGGCAAAGGCAACTTCGGGCGAGGGAATGGGCTTTGCGATCCCCATCAATTCCGCCAAACCGATCGTGGATCAGATAAAGCAGACCGGACAGTTCAAGAGAGCGTATCTGGGCATTACCGGCATAGGTCTTGAAGAGAGCAACAACTACGACGCCAACGAATACAAGACCCGCTACGGTACGGCCAGAGGCATCTACGTCTACAGCGTTGCCGAAAACGGCGGCGCTGCGGCGGCCGGACTTCAGAAGGGGGATATAGTAATAAACGTTGCCGGCACGGAAGTCGGCACCATGAACAAGATCAACACCGTGCTCGTTGCCTATAAAGAAGGCGATACCGTAAACGTAGTCTACGTAAGGGCCGGCGTTGAGTACAGCACGCAGGTAGTGCTTACCGGAGCACTCGAATAATAACGGAAACACGGGCGGCTGATGCTTTTGCGGCGTCAGCCGTCTCTTTTACACACAAACAACAGCTTACGACTGCGGCGCCCGGCGGAAGAAGACCGGAGACAGCCGCGCGGACCAATGAACATAGAAATAATCTGCGTAGGAAAACTAAAGGAACGGTACTGGCAGGACGCGGCGGACGAGTACATTAAAAGGCTCGGCCGCTTTGCCAAAGTTACGGTAACTGAGCTTGCGGAAGAAAAGCTCCGCGGAAATTCCCCGGCGGACGAGGCGGCGGTAGTAAAGGCTGAAGGCGAGGCTATACTTGGTAAGCTCCTTCCTGGCCGGCAGAGCTATATCATAGCGCTGGCGGTGAACGGCAAACGAATGCCATCGGAGGGCCTTGCGGAAAAGATCGCCGGCCTTGCGCTGGAAGGAAAGAGCCGCATAGCGTTCGTGATCGGAGGATCTTTGGGACTCTCTGAGGACGTGCTGAAGGCTTCTGACATGCGGCTTTCGTTTTCGGACTTTACTTTCCCGCACCAGCTTATGAGGGTGATACTTCTGGAGCAGGTGTACAGGGCGTTCAAGATAAACGCTGGCGAGACCTACCACAAATAAAACAACGCTCCGCGGCAAAAGCGGAGCGCTTGGTTTATATTGGATCTATGCAACTGCCCGTCAGTGCGGGTCCTGCAGCGGAACGTTAAGCTTGCGCACGCAGTCCAGGTACTTGCCCAGAACGCCAAGATTAACGAAGTAGTAGGCGTAGGTCTCCCGGTTCTTTGCTTCTATGAGGCCGGATACCAGAAGCTTGCGCATGTGCTGCGACACCGTGGACTGGGAATAACCGAAACGCGCCACAAGATCCTTGTTGCATACGGATCTGCGTGCCAGATTCTCCGTATAGATGTAGCGGAACATCTCCACGCGCAGCGGGTGCGCCAGGGCGTCGGAAGCCTTGGTTATAAGTTGTATCTCTTCCGGAGGAAGAGAGCTTGGAAATTTTCTGATCCTCATGTCGGTTATTATACCATAATCGCCCCCAAAATTGCGCAGTTTGTGATATAATATGATGTCATTTTGTTTCATGCGCAAAGCAAGGACGTATACATGAATAAAAAACTGGCAAAAGAATTATCGCAGCCTTTTATGCTGATAGGGCTGATCGTAATGCTCGTGATGGGCGCCGTAATAATGTGGTTCAACATGTACGTTGGACTTGCGGCGTTGTTCATTGCGGCTGCGGTCTACTTTTTCCACCTTCGCTACACCGTAAACTACGTGGAAAGGACGCTGGAAAAGAACGAAAAGACCGTAATAAAAGAGCACGAAGGATACGTAGAAGCATTCAGCAACGGCGCTCCGCTGCTGGTGTGCGTAGTATCCAGGGCCGGGGACGTAATATGGTCCAACAACTCGTTCGACCAGTTCTTCGAGGATCAGGAGCTGCTTAAGACAACGATAAACACCGGCACGGTAAAGCCGTTCTTCGATTCCGCCAAAACTGTTCAGGAGCTGAAGATAGCCGACAGGAGCTTTAAGCTTACCGCAGAAGAAGCGGACTTCCGCGGCCACGAGAGGCGCATGCTGTTCTTTGCGGATACCACGGAGCTGGAAAGCACAAAGGACTACATGGCCCAGACCCGTCCGTGCGCGGCCTACATAAACGTGGACAACTACGACGACATGCTGGAGGCAAGCCCCGTGGAGGAGCAGTCCAGCATTGCCGCTCAGATAGACAAAACCGTGCACAACTGGGCGATAGGTCTGGACGCAGTGCTTCTGCGGGCAAGGTCCGACAGATACCTTATGGTGTTCGAGCACAAGCATCTTGCTGACCTGCGCAGCACGCGCTTCCCCATACTCAACGCCATGCACGACATAGAGACCAAGGCGGACTTCCCGGCATCACTGTCCATTGGAATATGCGACGGCGACGGAACGCTGGAGGAGCTTCAGGCCGGAGCTTCCGCGGCGCTGGATCTTGCGCTTGGCAGAGGCGGCGACCAGGCAGTGGTGCGCAGCATAGAGGGCGAAACGGAATACTACGGCGGAGCCCTTCCTGCAGTTGAAAAGCGCAATAAAGGCAAGAGCCGCGTAATGGCTCACATATTCGCGCAGCTGGTAGAGGGCGCGGACAACGTGCTGGTAATGGGGCACAAGTCTCCGGATCTGGACAGCTTCGGCTCCGCGCTGGGCGTATACGCTCTGGTAAACAACTGCGGCAAGCAGGTGTCCATAGTTCTTGAGGATGCCGGCGAAGGCATAGAGCTTATATACAGGGACGCAA
>JAFWVZ010000030.1 GCA_017523605.1 Bacillota bacterium
ACCGTCAAGCTCGTGCGGATATGAGTTGATGAGCCTGCGCGCCAGACCCACGGTGTCCATCAGTTCCAGAACGCGTTTTTCTATATCCTGATTGGTTGCGTTCGGAATGATCTTATTAAGCTTGAGGGGCTTGGCAATGGCTTCCATTACCGTGTTCCTGGGGTTTAACGAGGAATACGGATCCTGGAAGATTATCTGCATCTCGCGTCTGAGCTTCTTCATCTGCGCACGGTCGGCCTTGCAAACATCCTGCCCGTTGAAATAGACTTCTCCGGAGGTAGGTTCTATAAGGCGCAGTATGCATCTTCCGGTAGTAGTCTTTCCGCATCCGCTCTCGCCTACGATCCCAAGCGTCTTTCCGCTCTCAACAGTAAAGCTGACGTCGTCCACGGCATGCACTATACCTCTGGGGCTCTTAAAGAACTTCGTAAGGCCCCTTACATCCAGAAGTGTGTTATCCATTCGCGGGATCCTCCTTAGAGTCTATGCAGAAATCCGGTTCATCGTAGCGGGAACACAGTACATAGTGCGTATCAGAAAAATGCTTTACGTGCTGCGGTTGGCTGCAGGCTTCCGTGGCGTACTTGCATCTGGGAGCGAACGCGCATCCTTCCGGAAGATCCGTTGGATCCGGCATCAGCCCCGGTATTGGCTTAAGCTCACCTTTTCTGTTTTTAATGTTCGGAAGCGAATCGAACAAGCCCCTTGTGTAAGGGTGTCTGGTCTCGTTGAATACCTCGGCAAGTGTCCCGCTCTCTATTATGCGTCCTGCATACATTACCGCAACGTCATCGCAGATCTTGGCAACTACACCGAGGTCGTGAGTGATCATTACAAGTGATGTCCCGAACTTATCCTTAAGGTCGTTCATCATATCCAGGACCTGAGCCTGAATGGTAACGTCCAGAGCAGTGGTAGGTTCATCGGCTATGAGAATTTTGGGATTGCATGCAAGTGCTATGGCTATTACCACTCGCTGTTTCATTCCGCCGGAGAACTGGTGCGGATACTCCGAGGAACGCACCGCCGGAATGCCTACAAGTTCCAGCATGTCCTTTGCGCGCGCAAGAGTTCGGCGTTGGACACCTTTTCGTGTATCTTTACGCTCTCGGCGATCTGATCGCCCACTGTGACTACAGGATTGAGCGCAGTCATCGGATCCTGGAATATCATGGCAACGTCCTTGCCGCGAATCTTTTCCAGCTGACGGGGCTTAAGGCTGAGCATGTCGTTCCCGCAGACGGTTATCGATCCGCTCTTTATGACGCCCGGCGGATTAGGTACCAGATTAAGGATGGCCAGAGCAGTAGTAGTCTTTCCGGCTCCGGTCTCGCCTACAAGGCCGATCGTCCGTCCCGGCTTAAGGCTGAAACTAATGCCGTTTACGGCCTCCACAGTCTCATCCTCCAGCTCGTAATGCACGACCAGATCCTTTACTTCCAGCACGTTTTCTTCGTTTACGGCATTGATGCCAGTTTTATCATCCATCGTGTATTACCCCTTACCTTTTAAGCTTCGGGTCAAGAGCATCGCGCAGTCCGTCGCCCATTATGTTGAATGCCAGGACCGTCGCCATTATGAACAGTCCGGGGAATGTAGACAGATACGGTGCGATCTTGATCAGGCTGCGGCCTCCGGATACCAGAGCGCCCCACTCGGGAGTGGGAAGCGGAACTCCGAATCCAAGGAAGGAAAGCGATGCCGCCACTGTGATGGCGTTGCCTATCATGGTGGTCGCCGTAACGATTATCGGCGACAGTCCGTTAGGCACCACCTCCGAGAATATTATCCTTAGATTGGACATGCCTATAGCTTTGGCTGCCTCGACATATTCCTGGCCTCTTACGGTAAGCACCGAGGCTCGCGTTATTCGGGCGAATACGCATATCGACGGCACGGCAACAGCAATTATCAGATTCCTCAGGCTCTGCCCCAATACTGTTACTATTACCATGCCAAGCAAGATCGACGGGATGGACGAAATGATGTCGTTGGCACGCATCAGCAGATTGTCTACACGGCCGCCGAAATAACCTGCGACGGCGCCGACTATCACACCTATTATCATGGCAGCGCCGACTGCAACTACTCCTATTACCAAAGAGTATCTGGTACCGTAGAGCACACGTTTGAACAGGTCTCTGCCCATGTCGTCGGTACCGAAGGGATGCTCCCGCGATGGCGGAAGCATGCTTTCGTTGTCCATGCTCATTATGTCCTCGAACGAGATGAACAACAGCGAATAAATTATTATCAGGATCAGTATGCAGAGGAAGATCAGCCCCAGCATCGCGCCCTTGTTGCGCCTTATGCTGTGCCAGATCTCTCCTGCGCGGGAGCGGGCCTTCTTTCCGGAACCTTTGCCCCCGGATCTGTTTTTCATGGTGACAGTATCTTTGCTCATCCCGCCACCTGGCCTTTCTTTCTGCGTCTGGAACCGGAAGCATACTGAGCCTTTATTCGCGGATCCACGAACGCGTACATCACGTCCACGAGCAGCAGCATCAAAACATATATGATGGTGGTCAGGATTATGCATCCGGTAGCCATTGTTACGTCGCGGTTGGTCACCGCGTCGACAGTCAGTTTACCGACCCCCGGGAATGAGTAAACGGTCTCGATGACAGCGGAGCCTGCAAGCGTGCGGCTGAGCCCGGCGCCTATCGATGTAATGATCGGTATCCATGCGTTTTTAAGGGCATGCTTATTTATTACGTCACGCTCGGCGACGCCCTTTGCACGCGCGGTACGCAGGTAATCCGCGCGCAGATTATCCAGCATGGAAGACCTTGTCTGCCTTGCAGTAGTCGCCATCATTACCAGCGACGTACTTATGATGGGCAAGACGAAACTCTTCAGCGAGCTTGCACCTCCTACAGGGAAGATCCTTATCCTGTAAGCGAACCAAAGGATGAGAAGGAGTCCCAGCCAGAAGCCCGGCATCGACATTCCGAACAACGTAAATGTCGTGGACAGATTGTCCCAGATGCTGCCTGCATGTTTGGCAGCAAAGATACCTAGTGGTATCGCAATTATGCTGGCAACGATCAGCCCTCCTATGGACAATATAAGAGTATTCGGGAATCTTTTTATGAACTCGCGCCAGACGCTTACGCCGGAGATCTGTGATTTTCCGAGATCACCTTTTAGCAAGCCAAGCATGTACTTGCCGTACCGGTATATTACCGGTTTGTCAAGATCGTATTGTCTGTAGAGCTGATCGATCTCTTCCTGCGTCATGTCGCCGGATATCATCTGGTCGACGATGGTTCCGGGCGCCAGGTCCATTAGATAAAAGACCAGGAATGACACAATGATTATGCTTGGGATCAGCCATAAGATACGCTTAAAGATATACTTTTTCATTGGATATCTCCCAGTGAAATATGGCTATTGAATATGCTCACGGATCCCGGAACGGCCGGGATCCGCGAGCATGTGTGTTTTGCCTGCCCGAAGCAGCCGCAGTCTGCTACTTCTCTACCATGTAGATGTAAGCAAGTCTGTGGAATCCGTCCGGACTGAGCCTTACGCCGTCAACTCCCTTGAGGGCACCGAGGAGGTCTTTTCTTGCATAGAGTCCGATGTACGGAATGTCTTCGGCTTCGAGAGCCTGAATCTCTTTGTAGATCTTTTCGCGCTCCGCATCGTTGGTCTCTACCTGAGCCTTTTCCAGAAGTTCCGCTACCTTAGGATTGTTGTAGCTGGCTCTGTTGTCGCCGGAGCCGGGCATGTATGCGCCCGCGATGCTGCCGGGGCCGAGAGGCCACGAGAACAGGTTGGCGATTATCATGGACTTATTGTTGTCGTACGGAGAAAGGGCTACAAGTCCCGGACCGTCCGTCTTGTTAACTTTAGCGTTTACACCTATCGCGACCAGTGCCTCCTGGAGGACCTGAGCGTCGGATACGCAGTTGGCAGAGCTTGCAGA
>JAFWVZ010000031.1 GCA_017523605.1 Bacillota bacterium
CCAAGTCCCGCGCTTCCATCATGCGGCGGATGCGGCCGAGCCTGAACGCAGGCTCATTTGCAGGATACTTTCTCACAGCTCACCTCACTATTCCAACGTGTCATACTGATCGCGTCGGGTATTGATCCAATCGATCATTCCGCCCTTGGACCAACGTTCGACAAGAAGCGGTATGGGCGGCGCGGCCTGCGCCTCCGCTCCCGTGGTAAGATTCCTGATCTTGCCTGTCGCAACATCCACCTCTACCTGATCGCCCTTCTTGAAGAGCGTATTGATCTTGGGGCATTCGAATACCGGAACACCTATGTTCCATGTGTTGCGGTAGAATATCCTTCCTGCGCTTTCGCAGAGTATCGCGGAGACTCCAAGATACTTAAGAACCTTTGCAGCCGGGCGCGAGGATGAGTTTCCGAAGTTGCGGCCCGCTACTATGATGTCTCCGGGCTTTACGTCTGTGTGGAAAGTCTCGTCGTAGAACATGAGGCAGCTCTGAGCGGCAAGCGCCGGGTTGAAGTCCGTTCCGGTAGCCATGATGCTCTCGGAATTGACGTTGTCGCCGAACACCCATGCTTTACCTTTTCTTACTGTATCCATATCTATAGTCCTTCCTTTCATCTAACCACTACAGGAAACGGCGCGGGTCCACGATCTTACCGCAGATTGCTGCAGCAGCGACCGTATACGGAGATGCAAGATAGATGCCGGAGTTCTTCCCTGCACGTCCCGGCTGATTGCGCGGATGCGTGCCTATCATAATCTCACCTTCGCCCAGATGGCCGTAGCAGCACATCTGGCAAGGACCGCAATAGGGGGCGCTCAGGATGGCTCCCATGTCGGTAAAGAATTCGTCCAGATCTTCCTTCTGAAGCTGCTTCAGGATGTCTGCGGTCCCCGGTACTATAAGTAGCCTCGTATCCGGATGAATCTTCTGACCTTTAAGAATCTCTGCCGCCATGCGGAAGTCTTCGATCGAAGAGCCTGTGCATCCGCCTACGAATGCCTGATCGACCTTTATGTTCTTTTCTTCAACTGCGCTTACGAGCGTGGTCTCCGACGGACGCGGCGGGACCGCGATCTGAGGTTCGACCTTGCTGACATCTATATCCCAGACTTTTTCGAATTCGCAGTCGGGATCGTTATATATGCATTCGAACGGATTGAGAGTCCTGCCTGCAAGGAATTCCCTTGTTATGTCGTCCGGTTCGATGAAGCCTGTCACTGCGCCCATCTCTACCGCAAGAAGACTGAATATCATTCTCTGGTAAACGCTTAACGAGTGGATGTAAGAGCCCGAGAAATCTATGGTCTTCCAAAGCGCTCCGTCTGCGCCTACAGTATTCAGCACATGTTGGGCAACGTCACGGGCGGTAACACCTTTCATCGGCTTGCCTTCCAGATTTACTCTTACAGTTGTCGGGACCTTGAACCAAGCTTTTCCGCAGAGAAGCACCTCTGGGATCTCGTAGCTCATGGCTGTTCCGAAAGCGCCTCCGGCGCCGTATATGGTGCTGTGCGAGTCTGCTCCGACATATACATGTCCGGGTCTTACATGACCCTTTTCGAGCATGATTATGTGTCCGTTGCCCGTTCCCATGTCATAGACATGCTTAAAGCCGTACTTCTTTACTGCACGGCGGACGTCCGCGAGATCGTTGGCATACTGGTTGCTCGACGGAAGGCATACGTGATGACCCAGGCAGATGATCAGTTTGTCGGGATCCCACATCCTCTTAACTCCGCCGATAAGCTTCA
>JAFWVZ010000032.1 GCA_017523605.1 Bacillota bacterium
CCTTCGACATCAACGTCACCTTCCCCGAGGACTACCAGAATGCGGATCTTGCAGGCAAAGCGGCTGTATTCACCATCAAGATCAACTACATAGTCGAGTATGAGCTTCCCGAGTGGAACGATGAATTCGTTGCCAGCAAGCTGTCCTCCAACTACGGATGGCAGACCGCGGCAGAAGCGGAAGACAGCATCAAGGCCGTGATCGCCGAGGACTTCGTTCTGGCCAACGCCAAGTTCGTTAAGGACGTTCCGCAGGAAATGATCGATTACCTTACGGATCTGAGGCTCAACTATTATCAGGGCTACGCCGCCGGATCCAACATAGAGCTCAACTCCTTCCTGGCTTACTACGTAGGAGTGGAATCCGTGGAAGCTTTCCGCGAAAAATATAAGCCGGAGGCTCTCGAAGGCGCTAAGTTCAACCTCATCTACCAGGCCATGGCAGAGGCTGCAGGCTACACCGTAAGCGAAGACGAAGTAAAGCAGTACTTCATGGATCTTAACGACACGGACGACTATACCGAATACGAAAAAGCATTCGGACTTCCGTACATAAAGGCGGTCATAATGTACGAAAAGATGAGCAACAAACTTGTGGAGACCGCAGTCAACAACGGCAACACTAAATAGTTAAACTATATTTAAGGAGATTTAAAATGGCAGACGTAAAGAACGATCCCGCTATCGAGGAAGAAGCAGAATTCATAACTCTTGAGTTCGAAGACGGCACGGAAGTAGAAGCCGAGATAATGGGCATCTTCGATGTCGACGGCAAAGAGTACATAGCTCTCATTCCGGACGACGATTCCGACGACGTATACCTCTACGGATACAACGAAGTCAACGACGACGAGTTCGAGCTTATCGACATCGAGGACGACGCCGAATTCGACAAGGTCGTAAAGGTGTTCGAAGAGCTCACCGACGAAGAGTAATACCGGCAGCGCCCCGGCATGGAACACCGCGCGGCGGAAGCCGTACGGGAAGGAGCAATAATATGAAACACTACGATATAATCATCGTAGGTGCAGGAGCCGCGGGAGTCTTCATGGCTTACGAGCTTACGAAGCTTGGCTGCGGCGCCGATGTTCTTGTTATCGAAAAAGGAGCGCCCCTTGCGGAGCGTGCCTGTCCCATAGCCAAAGGTCTTACAGAAAAATGCATACGCTGCAATCCGTGCCACATAATGAACGGATACGGCGGAGCAGGTTCGCTGTCCGACGGAAAGTACAATATCACCACCAGCTTCGGTGGTGATTTGCACGTTTACGTAGGGGAAGACAAGGCCATGGAGCTGATGGAGTACGTAGACAGCGTGCTCTGCAGCATGGGAGGATCCGAAGCGGCCCTCTACTCCACCGAGAACAAGGAGCTTAAGACGCTTGCCTTAAGGCACGGCCTGCACCTTCTGGACGCTAAAGTAAGGCATCTGGGCACCGACAGGAACGTAAAGATCCTGGGGAACATCTTCGAGTACGTAAAAAAGGGAGCGGAGTTCCGCTTCCGCACGTCGCTGGAATCCGTGGAAAAGACCGAAAACGGATTTACCGTAAGGACTTCCGGAGGAGAGGAATTCTCCTGCACGGATCTGGTACTGGCGATGGGCCGCAGCGGTTCCAAGATGGGCCAGGAGATCTGCGCCAAGCTAAGCATTCCCACAAAGAGCAACCGCGTGGACCTGGGTCTTAGAGTGGAGCTTCCGGCGGAGATATTCAAGCACATCACGGACGAAGTCTACGAGAGCAAGCTAGTCTACATTACGGAAAAGTACGGGGACCGCGTGCGCACCTTCTGCATGAACCCCTACGGCGAAGTAGTATCCGAGAACACCAACGGCATAGTTACCGTAAACGGCCACAGCTACGCGGATCCGTCGCTGCGCACGGAGAACACAAACTTCGCGCTGCTGGTGGCAAGCCGCTTTACCGAGCCCTTCCACAACAGCAACGAGTACGGCGAGTCCATAGCCAGGCTCTCCAACATGCTGGGCGGCGGAGTTCTGGTGCAGCGTTTCGGAGACCTCATTAAAGGCCACCGTTCCAACGCCAGCCGCATGGCAAAGAGCTTCACAAGACCTACGCTTAAGGCCACCCCGGGCGACCTTGCCCTGGTAATGCCCAAGCGCCAGCTGGACGACATCATAGAGATGATCTACGCTCTGGACAAGATAGCTCCGGGCACCGCCAACGACGACACCCTGCTCTACGGCGTGGAGGTAAAGTTCTACAATTCCACCGTGGAAGTGGATGGCAACCTGGAGACCTCGGTAAAGGGACTCTACATGCTGGGCGACGGCTCCGGCGTTACCCACAGCCTGTCGCAGGCTTCCGCAAGCGGCGTACACGTGGCAAGAAGGTTGGCGGAGAAGTACAAGGCGAAGGAAAGAAACCAATAAGGAAAAACGAAAGACGCCCTGCCCGGGCGTCTTTTTGACTCGTTTTTCTGTGTCGGCTACCAGACGGCTTTGGTATAGATCTCGTAATACTTGTAATACGGGAACGGCCAGCGGGTATTCTTCGAAATGCCGTCACTGCTGACTACAGTCTGCACAACTCCGTCCAGACTGCATCTTATCAGACCCATGAACTCCAGACCGGACGGTCCGAACACCCATACCGCCTGCGAACAGGGCATGTAGTCGATACCGATCACCTCACCGGCATCGTTCCTTATGGCATGCTCATTATCCCTCTGAACGACCGCGAACTTGTCTCCGTTGGAAGAAGCGGCTATGAAACCGGTCCCGCGGGCAACGAAAAAGTTCTCCCCTTTGAAAGTGAACTGCCTGTCCGGGATGTTTATCATTTCTCCGTCTGCGGTAACACAGCAGACAAAATCTTTGGCGACCAACCAGCCGTAAACAGGATCGCGCGCAGAATCCTGTACTAATGCCACGGCCACTGACTCCCGGCCCGCGAAAAGCTTGGGGTACTCGGAGCCGGAGGCATCGCGTTCGCATAACGTAACGCTGTGAAGCACGGTACCGGTGGCCGCATCCGTAACATCCAGACAGTAATACCCGTCCTTCGGGTACGCCTTGTACACATACTTGCCGTTCAGGTCCGCCATCTGTGGGCTCTGCCTTGCGACTATATCTTTATCGACCATCTCGTCCGGCCACGGCTTCATAAGACCAAGATCGTCGTAGACCGCGTCCCGCTCGGAGCTCATGGAAGTGATCTCCACTGACCCGCCCGAGATCTTCATATCGACCTTCCAGGTATAGTATTTGCTGCCATTGTTATACTGTTCGTCCTGCAGCATGAAGACGCAGTCTTTTATCTCCAGCCCCTCCGCCGCAGACGGATCTCCGTAGAACGTTTCCAGCCGGAACTCCGGCCTTTCCGCGGAAGCGCTTATCTTTCCCTCCGCATAGACCGCGAACGCGCCGAAGACGACGATCAGGACCAGTATCACTATCAGTATCTTTTTCATTTGCCCGACCTCCTCAGTCCCACGGATCGTCTTCCGTGTTCGTTTCGCGCCTGCTGACGGAATAAGTAATGCTCAGCGATAATGCAGCTATTAGAACGACTACGACCATGGGCGCCACCGGAAAACCGTTTGCCCAGTAATAAGTGCCCGAGGTCCCCCAGGAATACGCTGTCGCCTCAGCAAGCATCACCGGTACCGTCGGCGTCTTGCCTCGTCTGAGCATCACGTTCATGTGCGCCACCGAGATCGCAGAGAATACTATGCACAGAGCGCTGACGACTCTCGGCATGACGTTCCACAGCGGAATAAGCCGTCTCAGAAATAAGTTCCACCTTACATCCACGAATATGCCCTGCGGACCTTCCGTGAAGTATCTGCCGTTCTCGAAGAGCTTCGCCATTATCAGGACCAGCGCCACTTGGGTCAGCAGTAACAGCAGGAAGCAGAACGCGTAGTAAACGGTCTGGATAACCGTCGCAGCTCGCTCGGAGACAGTAAGGCGCTGCAGTGTGTAGCGGTACTGGATCTTTCTGCCGGGCAGCCACGCAAGAGCCCAGAACATTACGAAATAGGCAACGCCGAAGACCCACGGAACAAAGGAATACCTGACCGCATACTCAAAAGTGTAGACCTGCTTCGAGAGCCCGAATATCCAGAACAGGATCAGTTCCAGCGCGGCCATTCCGCCAAGCACAGCGAACATCCTCTTTCCGGAAAGGCCCGCGAAGACCTCCATTGTTGAAAAGATCTTTTTCATGTCACTTGCCCTCCGGGCCTGCCCCATTTTCGGAAGCCGGTCTTTCGGCGTCCGGGCTCAGCTGCTCCAGCGCCTGGAACACCCTGTCCGCCTTGTAGCTGAAGGCGTTCTTTATGTAATCGACCAGGCCGATGCCCTCTTCGTCCAGCTCCGCGGTCTGCTTGTCGCCTATTATCTTTCCCTTGTCCAGGAGCACCGCGCGGCTCACAAGACCGGACACTTCCTCTATCAGGTGCGTGGACAGCAGCAGGGTCTCGTCCGGACCAAGCATGCCCAGAAGCACCTTGTAGAAATCCTCGCGGTTGAAGATGTCGTTGCCCGCGAACGGCTCATCCAGGAAGATGTAGTCCGCGCCCTGGCAGAGCGCCATTATGACCTCGAACTGGTTCTGCTGGCCGGTGGAGAAATGCCTTATCTTCTTGTTCATCGGAAGCTCGAAGAAATCCATCAGAACGTTGAAGCGCCTTTCGTCGAAGGTCCGGAAATGGTCCCTGTAGAACTCCGCGTGCTCCTTGGCGTTGATGCCCGGAAAGAATGTGTGCTCGCAGGTGCCGAATGACAGCCGCGCAATGTTCTTCCGGGTTATCGGCTCGCCGTCCAGCGTTATGCTTCCTTTGTAGTTAAGAAAGCCGAATATGCATTTTATGAGCGTGGTCTTGCCGGCGCCGTTCGGGCCGAACAACCCTATTATCTCGCCGGGGCGGATGTCCAGGGACATTCCGCCCAGAGCGATGGTGCTGCCGTACAGCTTCGTAAGGTCTTTTATCTGTATCATATCAATGCCCTCCAGAAGTTGAAATCGCTGTATCCCGCCGGGATGTTATATTGCTGGAAGATCCTTATGTATTCCGCCTTATATGCGGCGACGATAAGGTAGGTCAGCAGGAGTCCCGCGATCAGCCCTATGAGCGGGACCGTAAGGCACATCCTGTGCATCTCGAAGGCGCTCCCCGCGCGCTTCATAACGTACAAGCTCCTGCTCTGAGAACTGAAGCTCCGGTAGTTGGCGGCCGCAAGAGCAGCACAGGCCGCAGCGTATACCCAGAAGCCGAACAGCTTTCCTTCCAGCAGTTCGCTGTAAGGTCTTGCCGCATCGAGAGGAGTGGTCCAGATGGATTCTTTGACAGTGTTGCTCAGCACGATCAGAATGAAGATCAGCGCGATCAGAAACAGCAGTCCGATCATGACGCCGATGTCTATTCCCGGAGGATTGAAGAAGAACTTTTTCAGCTTGATCTTTTTCATATTCTTACACCTCCTCCCAGTAAACGGCCAGCAGAGCCATCGCCTGCTCCAGTGACAGCCCGTTCTGCTTGAGCAGCGCCGCTGTGTTCCTTGCGTCGGCGGCCAGTATCTCTTCCTTGAGCTCCCTGACACGCTCAGGCGGCGCGGTCACAACGCTCGTGACGCCGTGAGACGAGGAGATCAGCCCCTCCTCCTCCAGCATGCTGAAGGCCCTCTGCACGGTGTTCGGGTTGATGCCCAGAAGCACGGACAGCGCCCTCCTGGAAGGCAGTTCGTCGCCGTCGGTTATTGCGCCGCAGGCGATCCCGCGCTTTACGAAGCTGAGGATCTGCAGGTACATGGGGGACGAATTGTCCGGTTTGAAACTGTCGAACGAGATCATTGTTCCTCCTGTGTATTAGTTTCTTAATACACCTCTCACGTGTATTATTGCATTAATACACCGCCCTGTCAACAGGGTTTTAAAAAATATTATCGGACGACTGCATCTCGAATGCATGAAAAAAACAGCGCGGTATGCGCCGCGCTGTTGTAGTCAATAAAGTATAAATGTCTTGCTGTGCTGTCTAGGGTCGTATCAGCCAGCTGTTTACTCCGATTCCGTCTCCTTCAGCGTGTCGATCTTCATTGTCCTGGCGAAGAACTCCTCCACCGCAGCCTTGTATTTCTCCGGGTCCACAAGGAAGCTGAGTGCGTGGTCCGCGCCTTTTACGGTAATGCGCTTTACCATTTCCGGATTGGCCTCCGCGGGGCCTTCGCTCATGTACGCAGGCACGAAACTGTCGGCTTCGCCGTGGATTATAAGGATGGGCACCTTGGTGTTCTTAACGCATTCGGAAGCGTCTATGTCTGTAAGCTTGAACCTGCCGAGCACGGCGGCGCCTACCCTTGCGAATATCAGCGTCCAGCCGGGGATGTGCATGCCGGCGGCGGTGTTGACTATTATCTTTCTGGGCGAGGAATACGGGCAGTCCGCCACTATTCCGCGCAGGCTGGACGGGAAGTCCAGTTCGCTTGCCAGAAGGACCGTGGCTGCCCCCATGGATATTCCGAACAGGTACATAGGCACGGGGCCGAAGCGTTTCCTTGCCCAGCGTGCCCACTCCAGAACGTCCTGCCTTTCGTTGATGCCGAAACTAATGACGTTTCCGC
>JAFWVZ010000033.1 GCA_017523605.1 Bacillota bacterium
GCTCTTCCGATCTCCACCAGAACACCGGCGACAAGTGGTGCATCTATCCCATGTACGACTTCGCGCACCCTCTGGAGGACGCGATAGAAGGCATTACGCACTCCCTCTGCACGCTGGAGTTCGAGGACCACAGACCATTCTACGACTGGACTCTGAAGAGCCTCGACTGGCCGGAGCCGCCCCAGCAGATAGAATTCGCCAAGCTCAACCTTACCAACACCATAATGAGTAAGCGCAACATAAAGAAGCTCGTGGAGGAGGGCCTTGTGGAGGGCTGGGACGATCCCAGACTCTGCACCATAGCCGGCATGAGGCGCCGCGGCTACACGCCGGAAGCCATACGCGCTTTCTGCGACGCAATAGGCGTGGCCAAGGCAAACAGCCTGATAGACATGAGCCAGCTGGAATACTTCGTCCGCGACGATCTTAAGAACAAGGTGGAGAGCCGCTTCGTCATATCCAGGCCTCTTAAACTTACGATCACGAACTGGCCGGAAGGAAAGACGGAGCTGTGCGAGATAGAGAACAACGCTAACGTTCCGGAGATGGGCAGCCGCAAGGTCCCCTTCGGCGGACATCTGTACATAGAGCAGGAAGATTTCATGGAAGTGCCCGCGAAGAAGTACTTCCGCCTGTATCCCGGCAACGAAGTGCGCCTTAAGGGAGCATACTTCGTTACCTGCACGGGAGTGGTAAAGGACGAGGCCGGAAACGTTACGGAAGTCCTCTGCACCTACGACCCGGACACCAAGAGCGGAACGCCCGGAGCGGACAGCCGCAAGGTAAAGGGTACCATCCACTGGGTGGAAGCGGACAGCGCCGTAAAGGTCCCTGTAAGGGAGTACGGATACCTTGCCTATCCCAACGAGGAGACCGGCAGGAACGAGTTCGACCCGAACTCCAGGACGGAACTTACTGCGTACGCGGAGCCTTCCGTGGCGCAGGTGAAGGCCGGAGAACGCTTCCAGTTCTTCAGAAGCGGATATTACATCGCCGACAGCGTGCTCAGCAAGGAGGGCGCTCCGGTGTTCAACCAGATAGTAGGGCTCAAATCATCCTGGAAGCCCGAGCAGAAGTAAAGGATAGTTTTATCGGAGCTTATGCACATGAAGAAGTTTTTAACAGTTTTATTAGCCGCAGCGATCGTATTTGGCATGAGCGCCTGCACCATACAGCTCAGCACCACCAATACCATCCCCGGCAGGAACTCTGCCGACGGATCCGACGAGCCCACTCCCTATGACGAGCTGACTCTGGAAGAAAAGATGGCTTACAAGACCGTGGTGGAGCTTACTGCCGCGACCGATTACAGCGCGGATCTTCTGGCGCCCGCCATGGACGCGTCCACGGAGCTCTGGGGATACATCAATCTTCAGGGTGAGTGGAAGGTACCGGCCAAGTACAAGAACGCTCTGAGCTTCAGCGGAGACTACGCCCGCGCCAACGATCTTTACTCGGACTACATCTACATCAACAGGGACGGCGAGGAGGTCCTTTCCGCCATAGAGAAGCAGCCGCTCAATGGCGCGACTGTATTCTCCGACGGGATCGCCGCCGTTACCATACCCACCAGCTACGATCAGAAGACACAGTACGTAGACCCCGAAGGCAAGGCAGCCATAACCATCAAGAAGCTTCCCGCCACCAAGGGCGTAAACTACAAGACTCTCAAGTATCTGGAGGTCGCCACCCCGTTCAGGGACGGCAAGGCCGTCATCATGCGCACCACAAACGCTACGCTGACAGAGAACAACGAGAACAGATACCCGGAGGTCGCTTACGTAATAGATACCACGGGTCTGGCGCTCGCGTCGCTTCCGGCCGGCATGGACGCTTCCCCGGCAGGATTCGACGATAACATGATGATTGTCGTGCGCAACGAAGAGGGCCTGTACGGTCTGGCATCCGATACCGGAGCGCTGGTAAGTCCCTGCATCTACAAGAGCATCGCGCACTGCGAAGGCGGAATGTATCTCATCCAGGATGCCGAGGGCATGTACGGATACATGAACAAGAACGGCCGCAGGGTCGTAGGATGCATATACGAGAAGGCTCTTCCGTTCTCGGAGGGACTCGGCGCGGTCTATGACGGCAAAGGCTGGGGCTTCATCAACGACCTCGGCGAAGTCATCATACCCTGCGAATTCGACGACGTTAAGGCTCTTAAGACCGGCTACAGCGGCGA
>JAFWVZ010000034.1 GCA_017523605.1 Bacillota bacterium
CTTGGGAAGCAGCCTGTAGAGGCGGACGAGTTCGTCGTTGTTTATGTCTCCGTCGTCGTAGATGGTCTCCATCGCTTCCGCGATGTCGGCGGGATTCAGATCGTCCAGGACTTTCCGGAGCGCGGCGTACTGCTTGTTCTTAAGCAATTCCA
This sequence comes from Bacillota bacterium, assembly GCA_017523605.1. Taxonomy (GTDB): domain Bacteria; phylum Bacillota; class Clostridia; order Peptostreptococcales; family Anaerovoracaceae; genus RUG13409. Next base: position 153 of record JAFWVZ010000034.1, read on the forward strand.
GCACGTTAGCGATCATGTTTTCGTCAGTTTCCGGCATGGTCTTCCTCCTTTCCACGTTAAAACGGCGGCCTATTTGCGGCCAATTTGAATTATACCATAACTGTCCTTGATTGTCTTTATTTTTTAACAACGAAAAAAGACTGCCGGAAGCAGTCTTTTCGTGATAAATGGAGGCGACACCCGGATTTGAACCGGGGAGTAAAGGTTTTGCAGACCTGCGCCTTACCACTTGGCTATGTCGCCTTAAAAAATGGCGGGGGTAGAGGGATTTGAACCCCCGGATGACGGAATCAGAATCCGTTGCCTTACCACTTGGCGATACCCCTATAACGCGGCATAGTTTATGGGGTGGGCGGTGAGATTCGAACTCACGTATACTGGAGCCACAACCCAGGGTCTTAACCGCTTGACGACGCCCACCATATTCAACTAAATTGGCGACCCGAACCGGGCTCGAACCGGTGACCTCCAGCGTGACAGGCTGGCATTCTAACCTGCTGAACTACCGGGCCGCAAGATGGTAGCGGGAGAGGGACTTGAACCCACGACACCTCGGGTATGAACCGAGTGCTCTAGCCAGCTGAGCCATCCCGCCATAAAGTGCGGCCTGCTTTCGAAGCCGCACGAGAAATATTAGCATTTAACGGCTTTTCTGTCAAGAAGATAATTGACCAAAAAGTCCTTTAAACACAATTATTTGGGAAACGCTGCCCGGGGCAGCTTACTTTACCAGTTTCTTTCCGTCCGCAAACGCTTTGCCCGCGGGCTTGCCGAAACTCCAGTACAGATGGTTCTCTATGTCGTACATTATCGGCTTGAGTTTTGCCGGATCCACCTTGCCGTCCGTAAGCACGGCCTCGTCCACCGTAACGTTCTCTATGTTGCCGAAAAGATGGCAGTGTACGTCCTCGTAGGACTCCAGCGTGCACTCTATGCAGACCGGAAGCTCCTCCACGCGCGGCGCGTCAACTACGTCCGCCTTAACGGTATGAAGACCTGACTTTTCCACCTTGTCCGGTACATTGTTTCCGGAGACAATGCCCACGTAATCGCAGGGCACCAGCTGATCTTCCGTAGCCATCGCTACCGTAAACGCCTTGCGCTTTAATATGTTCTCCGTTGTCTTATGTCCCGGAGAAAGGCACAGGAACACCTGATGGTCGTCCCCTACCGCGCCCCATGCGGCGTTCATAAGATCCGGCGTGCCGTCGTCGTGGTAAGTTCCGATGATCAGTACCGGCTGCGGGAATATAAGCGGTTTCTTTCCAAAGTTCTTTCTCATGTCTGTTCCTCCTGCGTACAGGGGCAGTCCCCTGTTCTGTTTTCGCACGCACATTATACCATAACGGCCGCTTGCGCGTAACAGCTTTGGATGCGGACGTATTACGATGTTTTGAGTTTAGCTGTCTGTATGATATAATCGAACCATGATAAAGACGATAATCTTCGACATCTACGATACGATAATCCAGGTGGAGCGCCACGCCAATGCAGACATAGTCATGGAGCACCTGCGGCGCAGGGGCGCAAAGCCGGACCGGGATGACTTCCTTAAGCTTTGGGGCGATTACTACAGACGCGCCGAGCTTTCGGATGAGTTCCGCACGGAGGCAGAGATCTTCTACGACCGGGTCGCATGGCTCTACGGTATCTGCGGCTGCGGGGACGACCCGCGCACTGCGTATAACGCCACAGTCGCAAAGTCTGTTCAGAGGACAGCCTACCCGGACGCCGCGGACGCTCTTGCAGCGCTCAGGAAGCGCTTCCGCGTGGTCGCCGGATCCAACGCCGACAACGCCCCGCTTACGGCGCACCTTTCCAAATGCGGTATAGAGATGGACGCCCTGTATACCTCCGAAAGCTTTAAGGTCTACAAGCCCAAGCCCCGGTTCTACCAAGCCATTCTGGACGCTGAAGGCATAAAGCCGGAGGAAGCCCTGTTCGTGGGCGATTCGCACACGGAAGACGTTGAAGTGCCGGCGTCCATGGGC
>JAFWVZ010000035.1 GCA_017523605.1 Bacillota bacterium
AAGAAGAAAAGAAAAAAAGCAAGGCTAAGATAATAATACCCATAGTGCTCGCCGTCATTGTGATCGCCGGCGGCGCCGCGTGATACTTCAGCCGCACGGAGACAAAACTGGGACGTGCAGGCTACGACAAGGCGCAGATCGCGGAGATAAAGCAGCTCTTCTCCGAAGAGGAGCAGAAAGCGCTGACGGAAGTCCCCGCTCAGAGCGGCATCATCGAGATCGCAAAGTCCGACCGCTACCAGAAGGAGCACTTCGCGGACTATCTTAAGGATCTGGGCGAAGGCGGAAACGTTACCGATCTGCTGCACAACTACGATCCCTGGGTAATAACACTGCGCGCAGCGGACGGCTATACGGAAGAGAATCTGGGCCTCTACCTGGACCACCGTCAGGACGGCACGGCCGAGGACGCGGCATACACGGTAAATTACATAAACATGTCCCTGCTCTACTCTAAGTCCGCAGATTACGATGAAAAACGCTTCGAGGATTACGAGAAGTACCGCGCCAAGAGGCCGGACAAGACGCCGGAGGAGATAGTCGCTCACGTTGAGCACGCAAAGGACTACGCAAACGAAAAGTACTTCATAGACGAGTATTTCGAGAGATACGAAGCCTACCGCGCAAAGAATCCGGACAAGACACTCGCGCAGGTGGTACAGGCTGTAAACACAAACATAGACAGACCCTACTACACCGGCGTAGTAACCACCGACATGAGCAAGGGTTACCAGATAATGGTTAACAAGTACTATAAGCTGCCCGACGACTATTCGACCAAGCTCGAAAGCCTCTCCGGCTACGGCAACGGCTACCTGGAGCCCACCGCAGCGGCAGCTTTCAAAAAGATGGTGGAAGCAGGCAGAGAGGCAGGCGTAAACCTCCGCAGCCTTTCCCCGTACAGGAGCCACAGTCTTCAGGTCTGGCAGTATCAGGTCTGGGTGGATGCCCACGGACAGGAGATGGCCGACAGGGAGTCCGCGCGCCCCGGCCACTCGGAGCACGAGACCGGCTATACGCTGGACATCAATACTGCAGTCGAAGAGGCGCATTTCGAGCGCACGGCGGAATATAAATGGCTTATGGAGAACTGCTGGAAATACGGCTTCATCCTCCGCTATCCGGAGAACATGGAATACATAACCGGCTACGTCTTCGAGCCCTGGCACTACCGCTACGTGGGTCCCGAGCATGCCGAAAAGATAATGAAGTCGGGCCTGACCTTCGAAGAATACTACGCCTATTACATCAACAATCCGGACTATCCGGAGACAGGCGGTCCTGTGGAATAACGCTCCGTACTCTCATACTTGCAGCTAAAAACGGCCCCGCGTCCTGCGCGGGGTCTTTCCTTGCAATAAAAGACCGGAAGATATGCTCTTCCGGCCTTGTTGTTTTGTTTTTGGGGCTAAGCCTGGGATCTGACACCGCAGCTTAGAAGTCTGCGCTTCTGGGTGTTCTGGGGAACGGGAGCACGTCGCGGATGTTGTCCACGCCGGTAAGGTACATTATCATGCGCTCGAAGCCCAGACCGAAACCTGCGTGCTTAACACCGCCGTACTTGCGGAGCTCCAGATACCACCAGTAGTTGGCCTCGTCCATGCCCTGATCCTGGATGATCTGCTTAAGAACGTCGTAGCGCTCTTCTCTCTGGGAGCCGCCTACTATCTCGCCTATTCCTGGCACCAGCAGGTCGCAGGCCGCTACGGTCTTTCCGTCGTCGTTGCGGCGCATGTAGAACGCCTTTATCTCCTTGGGATAATCCGTAAGGAACACCGGAGCGTTGAACACTTCCTCGGTAATGTAGCGTTCGTGCTCGGACTGAAGGTCCATGCCCCAGCCTGTTACCGGGTACTCGAACTTCTTGTCTGCCTTCTTAAGAAGCTCTATGGCCTCCGTGTAGGTAAGGCGCACGAAATCGCTGTTTACCACGTGGTTGAGCCTGTCGATAAGGCCCTTGTCCACGAACTGGTTGAAGAACGCCATCTCCGCGGGGCACTGCTCCATGGTATAGCTGATGATGTACTTCACCATCTCCTCTATGATGTCCATGTCCTTGCTTAGATCGCAGAACGCCATCTCCGGCTCTATCATCCAGAACTCGCTGGCGTGGCGGGTGGTGTTGGAATTTTCAGCGCGGAACGTGGGCCCGAAGGTGTAGGTGTTCTTGAAGGCCAGGGCGAATATCTCCGCCTCCAGCTGTCCGGATACCGTAAGGTTTGCAGACTTGCTGAAGAAGTCCTTGCTGTAATCCACGGTGCCGTCCTCGTTCTTGGGAACGTTTGCCAGATCGAAGCTGGTAACGTGGAACATCTCGCCAGCGCCCTCGGCGTCGGACGCGGTGATAATGGGCGGGTGAGCGTACACGAAGCCCTTCTCCTGGAAGAACTTAT
>JAFWVZ010000036.1 GCA_017523605.1 Bacillota bacterium
ACGTTACCGCGCTGGGCTACCCGAGCGTGGACGGCGAGAGCGACGAAAAGTACAAGAAATACTGGCCGGCTGACTGCCACCTTGTGGGCAAGGAAATAGTACGTTTCCACTCCATAATCTGGCCGGCCATGCTGATGAGCCTGGAGCAGCCGCTTCCAAAGCACGTTTTGGGCCACGGCTGGCTGCTTATAGACGGCGGCAAGATGGGCAAGAGCTTCGGCAACGTGGTGGACCCGGTGGTCCTTATAGACCGCTACGGCGTGGACGCCCTCAAGTATTTCCTGCTGCGCGAGTACACCTTCGGGCAGGACGGCAACTTTACCAACGAAGTAATGATAAACCGCATGAACTTCGACCTTGCCAACGATCTGGGCAACCTTGTGTCGCGTACGGTCACCATGATAGAGAAGTACTGTGGAGGCATTATACCGGCTCATAACGAGGCAGCCGCGGAGGCTCCGGACGGCGAGCTTAGAGACACCGTTCTTGCGTCCTGGAAGGGCGTAGAGGCCCACATGGACAAGTTCGAGTTCAACTACGCGCTGGAGTCCATCTGGACAGGCATACGCCGCACCAACAAGTACATAGACGAGACAGCGCCCTGGGTTCTGGCCAAGGATCCGGAAAAGAAGGCCCGTCTGGACGAGGTGATGCACAACCTGGCGGAGTCCCTGCGTGTTGCATCCGTGCTGATCTACCCGTTCATGCACACCACGGCGGACAAGATAAGGGAGCAGCTGGGCATTGCAGGCGAGCCTGCGTGGGAAGACGCAAAGGTCTTCGACAAGCTGGGCGGCCAGACTGTAAAGCGCGGCGAAGTGCTCTTCCCCAGACTAGACCTTGCCAAGGAGCTGGAGGCGCTCGAGGAGCTTAAGAAAGCTGCCGCGGGTCCGCAGATAAACTACGAACCGTTTAAGGAAGACATAGAGTTCGACACATTCGAGAAGATAGATCTGCGCGCAGGAACCATACTTTCCGCCGAAAAGCACCCCAAGGCGGACAAGCTGCTGGTGTTCCAGGTGGACCTTGGCAGCGAGAAGCGCCAGATAATCTCCGGAGTTGCGGCTCATTACAAGCCGGAGGAGTGCGTAGGCAAGAGGGTAATGGCGGTAGTCAACCTTAAGCCCAGGAAGCTTCGCGGTCTGGACAGCTGCGGAATGCTGCTGTTCTCCACGGATCCGGAAGGACACCTGCACTTCGTTTCTCCGGACGATGCCCCCGGAATGACCATAAACTAGCGGAGGATACGCCATGAACATGATATATCTGGTGTTTGCGGGCATTATAGTATTCGTTCTGAACATTATACTGAACAGAACGCTGCATCTCATGACCCGGAATGCTATGATGGCCATCTATTTCATAGCTGCAGCTCTGATCTTCATCGGTATAGTTGGTTCCGCGCTGACATAGACTGCCGGGAAAGCATACAGATGAGGCAAGGCGTACGCCGCGGCGCCCCCATCTTTTGCGGAGCGCTGCGTGCTTTGATGTTTATCCGTATGTTTCGTGCAAGTCATCTGCATCGTTCAGAGAACAGCAGGTTGACGCGCAGGCGATCCTATAAGATAATAAAGTGTACACTACTGTAGAAGTATATACATAAGCAACAACTCTGTCAGAAAAGGAGGTACCCATGGGACTTTTTTCCGATCTTCTTAGCAAAGCAGGAGACGTTAAGCTCAACGATCTCGCAAAAGACCTGAATAAGGCAGTAAAAGACCTCGGCAAAGCGGTAAACGAAGCCGCCGGAAAAGCCGGCATAGATCTTAAAGAAGTTACAGAAAAGGCAAAAGCCGCGGAAGCAGAAAGAGCCTCTAAGGAAGGCACCCTCGAAGTTCATTCTGCGGCAGAGGAAGACGGACCGTCCGGGTTTTCCTGGGGGCCCACTATGCCTGCCGAGGAGAACCAGTACAACTACGGCGGTAATTATCTGCAGTACTTCGACCACGTGTTCGCGGATGATTTCCCCGGCTATACGTTCGAGAGGCAGCCGGGCTACGGCGGCAATACCACGGTCTACACCTTTACGGACGGCGGCAGGGTAGTTCTGGTGGTGGAGCTGCTGTCGCGCAAAAGCAGTCCGGTAAAGCTTCGCCAGAGCTGCAGACAGCAGGGGATACCTTATCTGCGCTTCTACTACGACTACGACGGCTGGTGGAACACCAGAGCGTACATAGACGAGAGAGTAAAGAATGCTCTCGGCTGCTGAGGACAGCGGCAATACATCAAAATCTGAAAAAAGGCAGAAAGGGAACGCGTAGCGCCTGCGGCGGGTCAGGCACGAACCAGTACGGAGCTTCGCAGGCAGCCGGTTCGTGTACGGTCTTGTACATCCCGGAATTTTCCGGGCTTTAAGGTCTTCTCTTTCTGCTTTTTCTTTTATGTTTGCCGGTGAAGACTCCTCGGATGGAGGCTATGCCGGAACAGCACCGGAAGAAGCGATATAAAACCGATGCCCATGCTTGAAATGCTCCGGGATCCAAAGTCCTGGAACGATTTTTACGAATACAAGACGCATCTGGCCTGCCCCAAGGCCTTTGCGGATGAGCTTCGCGGGTTCATTGACTCGCAGGGCTATCTTCCCGTGTGCCGGGCGGTCGAAAGCGGAGACGCTTTTCCGCTCCCCAAGAAGACAGTCATCAGCAAGCTTAGTTCGCAGAAGAAGCGTACGGTCTATACGTATCCGGACGCGGAGAACACTGTCCTTAAACTGCTTACTTATCTGCTGCTGCGCAAATACGACGGGCTGTTTGCGGACGGACTGTATTCGTTCCGGCCGGGGCGTTCGGCAAAGGACGCCGTACGCAGGCTTATCAGGACGCCGGGGATAGGCCGCATGTGGTCGTACAAGGTGGACATCCACGACTATTTCAACTCCGTGCCGGTCGAAAAGCTGCTGCCCATGCTTAAGGAAGCAACTTCGGACGACCCGCAGCTGTACGGGTTTCTGAGCTCGCTTCTGAACGAACCCGGAGTTCTGGACCGGGGCCGCAGGATCGAAGAGAAAAAGGGGATCATGGCGGGCACGCCGCTGTCCTCGTTCTATGCGAACTTGTATCTTAGTGATCTGGACTGCAGTTTTGCGAAGCGGGGAATACCCTATTCGCGCTATTCGGATGATATAATAGTATTTGCTGAGGACCGCGCGGAGGCGGAATCGTACGCGCTGGAGATCAAGGCTTTCCTGGACAGCATGGGACTTTCCGTCAACCCTGCAAAAGAGCATCTGTCCGGTCCGGAGGAAGGCTGGACTTTCCTTGGATTTTCAAGGAAAGACGGCGTTACGGACATCGCGGAGGCTACTGTCCTTAAGCTTAAGCACAAGATGCGCCGCAAGGCGAGGGCGCTTAAGCGCTGGGCAGACCGCAACGGTCACAGCGGAAGGGATGCCGCGGCGGCTTTCATACGGGTATTCAACCGGAAGCTGCTGGAAACGTCCGGCGACAGCGAGCTTAGCTGGAGCTACTGGTTCTTTCCGGTGATCACCACTGTAAAAAGCCTGCAACTGATAGACAGTTACGCGCAGGACTGCCTGCGATATCTAATAAGCGGGACCCGCACCAAGGCCCGCTACAACGTAAGATACGAGGATTTTAAGGCTCTGGGCTACAGGAGCCTGGTCCACGAGTACTATGCCTTTGCAGAAGCGGAGGAGAAAGATGGAAGAAAAAGAAAAGACGTTCGTGCTTGATTACGATCCGGCGCCCAGCGTTCCGGAAGAAAAGCCGCTGCTTAAGGTCGTGGCGGAAGCACTGGATGAAAGCGGCAGACTGCCGGAAGGTTTTTCGCTGCCCGAAAAGAACGCAGAAGAAGGAAGCATATCCTGGGCCGACGGCGCTCAGGACGGAGTGCTTATGTATCACACGGAAAGAAGAGCCATGTCCCCGGAGGAACAGTCCCTGATGGCGGACGCTGTGTGGGCAGTCTCCACCGGCGAGGACGAAAAAGCGGACGAGCTGTTCTTACAGCTTTCCGGCCTCTGCCCCGTCCTGTTCTATGCGGAAGAGCTTCAGGACTACCTTTTGCAAAACAGGGAGACCGTATCTAACGAGACCGTCTACCGGTATGCGCGGCGCTGCATTGAAAAGTCTCCGGACAAGGACCTTGTAAAGCTTGGCCTTACCGTGCTTCAGCTCTTCGAGACTAAAAACGAACAAAAGCTTTGCGCAGAGATAAGAACGCTTGCGGTCTGCAGCGAATTTACGCTGTACGCTCTTCAGAGCATTCTGGACTGGCCGGATGCAAACGCAGAACTGTTTGCGCTGGCGAAAAAGACATACGGCTGGGGACGCGTCCAGACCATGCGTTTTCTTAAGGCGGAAAACGACGCCGTAAAGCGCTGGGTGCTTAAAGAAGGCGTTAACAACGGCGTGCTGCCGTGCTATACGGCACGCACAGCCTGGGAGCTGTCGGATGCGGATAAGATGCTGGACGGTCCGCTTTCCGCGGAAGAGTTCGGATATATCAGAAACATCATCGACGCGCTTTTAGATGACGAAGCAGTCTACGGCATAACGCGCATAAAGGATCCGGAGATCGCCATAAGACGGTTCCTGCACCGCGCCCAGAACTTCAGACTGGGGCCGGACGATTACCGCATAATTGATCAGATCCAGAATCGCTGGGAGAAAGATCCGCTGATCCCTGCGATGTGCCGGGAACTAAAAGAGCACATGTAGATTGCATAAGACATTACGGGATGTGGACAGCAGCCGAACGATGACGGAGGATAAAATGGACAGACTTACAGACTACATAGCATGGCTCGGGGACGTAGATTTCGACGCTAAACCGCTTAACGAGGTGGACGCGCTTATTATGTGC
>JAFWVZ010000037.1 GCA_017523605.1 Bacillota bacterium
ACCCTGCGGCGGGAAACGCCGGTCCGCGCGGCAGATCCGCGGATGATAGCCGCGCCCGGTGCCCTATTTCTTATTCTTCTCCTTGGAGCGCTTGTCGTTGATTATCTGCATGTGCTCCGCAGTTATCAGCTCCACGCCGTTCTCCTTTGCCCAGTCCACGCAGCCCCTGAGCACCAGCGGCAGGAACACGCGCGGCACGTTGAGTATGGTCTTAAGGGCGTCGTCCGTAAACTTCACCTTATCGTCCGCCCTGTCCGCTGCGTAGCGCACGGAATCCAGACTGGCCTCCCTTACGGGCAGCAGTTCGGCTCTTAAGCGGCGCTTTCTGTGGAACCAGAAGTTCTTGCTGTCGCGGTAGCCGTAGTCCACCGGAAGCGGCGGGAAATCTTTGGCGGTGACTCCGCGGATTATGGCGTCCGAGTACTGTTTCTTCATGAGTATGCGGTCTATGCGCAGTATGAAATGCGCTCCGAACTTGCTGGTGATGCCGTTGAAATCGTGATACGGCGGCTCGTAGCCGTTGAGCTCGCCTGCCTTGTCCGCGGCCGCGCCGTCCAGATCCCTCATCCATGTGCACTCGATCACCTGTATGGCGGAGCTTACCACCTTGGGGCGCTTTTCCCCGGTCTCTTCCTCTATCTGGCTGGTCTCCAGCGGGAAATTGCACTTGGGCATCTTTTCCTGCGGAGTGTCACCGGGCCAGGACAGCTTTACGGCCTCCTTGAAGGTTGCCGGGCTGTCGTCTATGAAGTTGATGGCGCACTTCCCCGTACGCAGAATGTTCTGCGCAGTGTTGGAACTGTTGCGGCACTGCAGCAGCATGGCGTAGTAATCCTTGCCGGCCACGTAGTACGGCTGCACCAGCGAGTACGGCCCCAGGTTGGTCATTCCGTCCTCGCAAAGCGTGCTGATCACCACCGTCGGCATGGGGAAGTACAGCGAAGTCTGGTAAAAGTTGTCTACTATGCGTAGGTTCTCGAAACTGCTCATGATGTTAGCTCCTTATTTTTTTCTTAATCAGCCGGACAGACGAGTGCAGCGATGCCCCTGTAAGGCCCTGAGACGCTCTGTAACGCACGATTCCGCGCCTGGAGGATAATTATCCGTTCCGCTTCTGATTATACAACAAAGCCCCTGAAAAGGGGCCTTGCATCTTCACATTTGTTGATTTTTTCGCGGATGTTATAGCGTGTCCTTGAACGTTTCTATGGCTGTCCTTATCTGCTCGTAGTTCACCATCTGCTGGTCTATCTCTATCTGCAGCATCGGGATGCCGGCTTCGTCCAGGATCTTCTTGGCAGGAACGTAGTCGAACTCTTCCGGGTCGCAGAACTTGGTAAGCACCCACAGCACGCCGTCGGCCTTTACCGCCTTAGCGATCTCAGCAAGCTCCGTGTTCCTGCTCTTTGCGGGGTCGAAGAGCACGGAAGTGCCTCTTATGCCGCTGAGCCTCTTTGCCAGAGCCTTTACCGGATCTATAGTCTCGTCCGCAAGAGCGCGGAAGTCCACGGACTCGTGAGTTATCTGGTCCGCGGCTATCGTAAAGCCGTTGTCCTGAAGTATTCCCAGAAGCTCCGGAGAATCCGCGATTATGCCGGTGGTAACTATCCTGCTGCCCTTTGCCTTCTCTTCCGGCATGGCCTTAAGCGCGTCGTTAAGCTCCTTAAGAAGCGCGGTGTGAGCGTCCCTTTCCACAAAGTATCTGGCTTTAAGGACCATGGCTCTGTCGGTAAGGCTTACGGTCTGCGGATGACTTGCAGCAAGCTCCGTAAAGCGCAGGCACTCTTTCCTGTTTTCGTTGTAGACTCTGTTTGCTTCCGCAAGGGCCTTGTCGGAGATCTTTACGCCGGCGATCTCTTCCACCTGACCGCGTATCTTCTTGAACTGGCTCTCGGTAAACTCTTCACCCGCAGGGATAGTTCTGTTCTGCGCGTATGCAACGTCTATTACGGGTATGTTCTTTACGCCGTATCTCCAGTTGGCGCCCATGCCCTTGAGCGTGTCGCAGGTAAGCGGGATCATTACGGCGGACAGTCCGTCGTACTCGCCCTTTATTCCAAGGTCTAGCGCGGTGTGGATAATGG
>JAFWVZ010000038.1 GCA_017523605.1 Bacillota bacterium
ATTTAAATCGCCTGAAGAATAGTATTATCCACCTTACTAGTAAGTACAATTTGAAGATGCTATCATGTTCATAATAGACGAGATTTGGAAAACAATTGACCTTGCCGCGCGTAGTAGACGCAATAAAAAAGTCTATAAAAAGTGGGCCGCTGCACAAATGGCCCAGGGTCTTCCCTACGATAAACGCGCTTATAAAAAGCACCTGATAAAGCAGTTTTGGGGTTTGGAACGCAAGAAATAAAAAGAGCCGGTGCTCTTTTTCGTGTGTACGGCCGTGTTTTATGTCTTCCCGAACGTTCTGTTTGGCATCCCCCATTTGCAAAGCCCCCTATGCTCCGAAAAAGGAGGCCTTCCGGCCTCCTTTTCTATTGATCTTTGAATGATTAGATCGCATCACGCCATTATCATTCGAACGGGAAATGATACTGAGTAAGTCCGCACTCATCCCTAAGCTGGATGAACTCCTTCTGGATAGCCTCTCCTACAGGCACGCCCTTATCCTTGCGGAACTGCCAGTTCAGGTAAGCTTTCTCTCCTGCGGTATAGATATGCTCCGCACCCGGCGCCTTCTTGGAATTCCTCAGGCCGCGGCATATCTCTCCTGCGGTCTTCTTAAATGTATCCAGACCCATGAAGAACTCGGGATTGATAACGAAGAAGAAGTGGCCCAGTCTGTACATCTGCGGGCTTCCGTCTTCGGCAACGCCGGACAGAGCCTTAAGGAACGGGCCTCCTGCAAGAGCCGCGGAAAGGATCTCTACTACTGTAGTATATCCGTAGCCCTTGTAACCTGCGGTGTCCTCTCCGGGACCGCCCAGAGGCAGCAGCGCAGCGTGGCCGGCGCGCATGTCCTTAAGGATCTTGGCGGAATCGGTCATGGTCTCGCCTGTCTCGCTTATTACGCAGCCTTCGGGGGTCGGCTTTCCCTGTCTTGCGTAGAACTCGATCTTTCCGTTCTGAACTATGCAGGTTGCGCAGTCCAGGTTGAACGGGAAAGGATCGTCCGTGGGCATGGTAAATGTCATGGGGTTGGTTCCCATCATGGGCTCGATGCCGAAAGTAGGAGCAACGGACGGTCTGGCGTTGGTACCGCTGATACCTATCATTCCTGCCTTCTCCGCCATTCCGGTCCAGTATCCGGCTATGCCGTAGTGAGTGGAGTTCATTATTGCTCCGCCGGCCATTCCGTAGGTCTTAGCCTTTTCTATTAGCATCTCCATCATGCGGTAGCTTGCGACCATGCCCATGCCGTTGTTGGCATCCATTACGATGGTCGTAGGTGTTTCCTTTATGATGTCTATCTTGGTAACAGGCAGCAGCGTTCCCTTCTTTATGCGGTCAAGATATATCGGCTTAAAGCGGTTGCAGCCGTGGCTCTCTATGCCGCGGCGGTCGCTCTCAAGAAGTACGTCCGTGCAGATCTCGGCGTCCTCTCTGGGAACACCGTATTTTACAAAAACGTCCACCATGAAATCGTGGGCAAGTTTCCAGTCAAGATATGGTCTGTTATCTTCCATTTTTGATTCTCCGTTTCCGATCAATATAGCAAAATGATCTATTAACAATACTATACCACTTTATTGAGAAAACATAAAGACTGCGCAGGCATGTCTTTAACACACTTGCGCAGTTTTCTGTTTTTTTGATCGCAATTACCTCAACAATATATTGTTAACGTAATAATGATTTTGTTACTTTATTCTGCCTTCAAGTACCTTAAGGTCGTAAGGCTCGAATGTAACGTTCTTGTATGCCTCGAAGTCCAGAGGAACGTAAGTCCAGTCGGAATGCATGTCGCCGTTCTGTTTGATGAGCACGTCGTAGAGGATGTCGTAGGACACACCGTCGCGCTCTTCGGTGATGGTGCTGTAAGGCAGAGTACGGTGATAGGCAATGTGCTGGGCACCGTTATTGAAGTGATATCCGCAGCGGATGCGGCATCCGTCTATTCCCAGATACTCGAAGTTGTTCATAAGGTCTTCGAGGATCCTGTCGCCTTCCCTCTTGTAGAGGTTGTCCAGCGTAGTTAAGGTGTAGTCCGCACGGAACTGTATGGGAATTCCGAACTTAGCGAAGCGGTCCGCAAACTGCTTGATGTTCTTGTGCTCGTAGCCCTTGAACAGTACGCAGTTAACTCTTACGGGCACATACAGCTTGGAGAGAAGCTCGTCGTTGCTCTCCTCCACATAGTGGACCATGTGGCGAGACACGTTTATACAGGTTATCTTCTTCTGATTTCTTTTTGTGAATTCTATAATGGCCTCTTCCGGGAAGTGCTCGGATACGGGCATGGTGGTGTTGATGAATACTCTGTGCCCTCTGGGAACGCAGTCCATCATCTTCTGAAGTCCGTCAAGATCCGACAGCGGTTCTCCGCCTGTAAACACGAAATCGCACTTGGGAGTTACCTTGTGCAGTTTGCGAATGCTCTTGCAGATCTTTTCTATGCTGAAGCCCGACTGATCCTTATACTCCTGCTTGTTGATGCAGAAAGGACAGTTGTTCTTGCAGTCGTACGGTACGAATACTGTTACGGTAGCTCCGCCCTCGCGGGTTATGTATCTCTTATTTTCCATAGTTCCTTATTAGAATGACCGACAGAAAACAGTTAACTTAGATATAATAGCACAACGATAATAAAAAAGCGATTATTAGATATTTAATTGTCAATACATTTTACGAACAGCTGTCCTGAGCTTAAATTAAAGAAAAACGCCTTTTTCAGAACGAAAAAGGCGCAGAATACATATTTATACTATTATTACACGAAAACGCATCAGAAGTGCTCTCAGGGGCTTACAGACGCATCCTCATGGGAGATTCCGCCCCCTGG
>JAFWVZ010000039.1 GCA_017523605.1 Bacillota bacterium
ATCAAGGTTCACGCGCGCACAGGCCTGCTTCAATACGACCAGCGCACGCACCACCTCACGCGGCATCCTCTCTTCACCGATCGCGAAGTTCTCAAAGCTGCGCTGCGTCTGGGCGCCCCAGAGCGCGTCCTTTGGCACGCGTACCTCCCCCATCGTATCGTGTTCGATTCTGAATTCCATATGTCCTGCCTTTCATGGTTTCAGAGCAAAAGCAGACGCGAAAACACTTCGCGTTTTCCCGTTCGCGTTGCTCTGTTTTACGCGAAAAAGAGCGGGCGGCCCCGCAAGGAACCACCCGCTTTGATTTCACCCGTAACTGTCAAAGCAATTACTTCTTGTTGACGGCATCCTTGAGAGCCTTGCCGGCCTTGAACTTCGGAGCCTTCGACGCTTTGATCTTGATCTCTTCGCCGGTCTGCGGGTTGCGGCCCGTTCTCGCGGCGCGCTTGCCGACTTCGAACGTACCAAAGCCTACCAGCTGGACCTTTCCGCCCTTCTTGAGTTCTGCTTCGAGTGCCTCTATTGCTGCATTAACGGTGATCTCCGTATCCTTCTTGGTAAGACCGGTCTTAGCTGCTACGCATGCTACTAATTCAGACTTGTTCATTTTATTCCTCCTAAAAAAATATTGGCTTTTGTAATGCCTTTTATATAAGCTTTCGCTCAACTATTATTGTACCGATTTAGGTATGAATGTCAACATCAAAAATGCCAAAAAACCTTAAAAATTCAACATTTTTCGGACTTTTTGCCCAGCCGCGGCGATACTGTTTTACATAAAACCGCCGCCCCAGGAAAGAGGACGGCGGAATAAGAATCAGACGTGTAAAAACTACTTCTTAAAGAGGCGGCGGAGCCTTCCCATGCCGGGCACGGAAGACAGCTCTTCCATCTTTATGGAGCGTGTGATGAACACCATTATTACGTACACTACCACGCCCGCGGCTACGGCGCCCAGCGTAGAAACGGCGTTACCGCTGTGAGCGCTCAGCACCTTATACGCAGCGAACGCAGCGACACCCATGACTGCGGAAGAGATGGCCGGACCGATAAGCATAAGCTTAAGATCCACCCTCATTCCGGAGTAGCGTCTTACAGCAACCAGATTCAGCCAGCACGCCACTATGTACGCGCAGGTGGTCCCGATGGCAGCGCCTTTAACGTTTATCGCAGGTATACCGGTAAGCACGTACGTTACGATCACCTTTACCACCGCGCCTATGAACAGGTTCCTTACAGGTATTCCCTGCTTTCCGATGCCCTGCAGAACTCCCGTAAGGGCGTGCACCGCGGACAGGAAGTACAGCCCCACCGCGTAGCAGGAAAGACACGCGGCTGCGTTGGCGATGCTGTCCTGCTGGCTGGAATAGAACAGCTGCATTATCGGCCTTGCCAGAACTATCATTCCTACGGAACAGGGCAGTCCCACCAGGGCGGCGTACCTTAATCCGAGAGCGCTGTTCTTGCGGACGAATGCCATGTCGTCGCGCTTAAAGGCATCGGTTATTACAGGAACAAGGCTTAAGCATATTGCCTGCGTAAGCACCTGCGGGAAGTTGATTATCGGAGAGGCCATTCCGGAAAGCTCGCCGTACAACGTTCTGGCTGCTACGTCCGTATAGCCTATGTTTACCAGCACGTTCTTTACGATAAGCGTGTCTATCCAGTTGAGTATGGGCATTATGGATGCGCCTATGGTAATGGGAATGGCTATGGCCAGAAGATCGCGGACTATGCCGCGTACCGGCTGCACGGGCTTGCGTCCGGACTCTCTTATCTCCGCCACCATGTTGGGCTTGTTGCGCACGAACATGAACAGTACAGCAATAAGGCCGAACAGGGCGCCTGCGCTTGCGCCGAAGCTTGCTCCTGCTGCCGCGTGCGGTTTGCCCTTGGCCATAAGCAGCGACGCCAGCGCCAGGCCTATGCCTACGCGGAAGACTTGCTCCACTACCTGCGATACAGCCGTGGGTGCCATCTGCTTCTGCCCCTGGAAGAAGCCTCTGTAGCAGCTCATTACCGGGCACAGCAGCAGCGCCGGGACCGTGGTCCGAAGCGCGTAAACAGCGTCCGGCTCGTTCTGGACAGTGGTTATCCAGGGCGCAAGTACGAATACCAGCACCGCCGTTGCAAGGCCGAGGCCGAGCATTACCTTGAACGATACCTTAAATACCCTGTATGCCTCGTAATACTGGCCTACGGAGCGTCTTTCCGCTATCATCCTGGATATGGCCGTGGGAAGTCCCGAGGACGACACCGTAAGCATGAGGATGTACATGGGATACGCCGTCTGGTAATATCCCATTCCTTCCGCGCTTATGATGTTGGTGAGGGGTATCCTGAAGAACACCCCCAGCACTTTTACAAGCACTCCCGCTACGCCCAGAAGCGCAGCACCGGCAACGAATGTTTTTTTAGCTTTGCTTTCTTCTGCCATTAATTACAACCGTCCGCAGACCGCCCCCCGGCGGACCCGCGTCTCCCTTGATCCCCTTATTGCTTGATCAGACCGGACTTGTAGGCCTCCAGCAGCAGCTTAAGATTCTCTATGTCGTTCTGCCTTGCCCGGCCTGCGTCCGTATCCTTGTTTCTTATCCTGTTCTTTACCGGTTCTTCCTGTACCGGTATGGTCTTGATGTCCAGCTCCTCCGCGATGGCCCTCTCCTTTGTAGTAAAAGCATCGTGCGCCGAGAGCAGGAACCCGTTGGAGTTCTGTACCAGCGTGTAGCCCGCTATGCCCGTGGTCTTCTGGTAAGCCTTGGCAAAACCGCCGTCTATCACTATCAGCCTGCCGTCCGCGTGTATGGGGCTGCTGCCCTTCTTTACCGGCACGTGGCCGTTGATGACTATTCCGTTCTCCGGATCCCCGCCGAACTCCTTAAGCAGCTTTTTCACCACGTCCACGCGGTCGTAGAGGTCGTAGTACGGGCTCTTTTTCTCTACGTGGGTCTCCTTGTCGTCTATGAAGAGCCTTTCGAAGGTGGTTATCTTCTCCTTGCCGAACATGGGGCTCTTGTAGCCGCACCACAGATACCAGAACAGGTCTATGCCGCGCTGCTTGTCGCGGCCGCCCTTGCTGAAATAGCCGGTGCGCACCAGCTTCTCTGCATAGTCGAACCACTCCTTGCCCTTCTTGTGACCGTCCTCCGTGTTGATGGGGTCGAACTCGCCGTCCTCCGTCATAGGGATGCAGCCGTGGAACAGCAGATTGCCGTTGAGCACCTTGTAGAAGCTGCCGTTGTCGAACATGAATCTGGTATGCTGCTGAAGGATGCGGCTCTCCGCGAACTCCTTCTCCAGCTCCTGCATCAGCTCTTCTTCCTCGTTTGTGAGCCTGTAGGGGTCCGCCGGGTCTATGGTGGGGAACTCCCTGCTGTTGAGCTTGTATGTCTTGCCTTCTATGTTGATGGTGCCCTTCTCGTAGTCTATCTTGTCCAGCAGGAGGAGGGACTCCATCTCGTAGTGGCTGTGCTTTTTTATAAGCTGGCCTTCCAGCTTGAACTGCATCATGGCCGCCGCGATCATCATGGGATTGTCGGCCTTGGGATATTTCCTTAAGGCAAAGGTCTCCAGCTTGCGAAGGCTTATGCCGTAGCCTACCTCCAGGGTGTGGATGTTGTCGTACTTGGTGCAGTTTCTTACTACGTTGGCTATGCACGCCCTGTTGCCTGCCGCCGCGCCCATCCAGAGCACGTCGTGGTTGCCCCACTGGATGTCCACGTTGTCGTAGAGCATAAGGGTATCGATTATCCGCTCGCCCGCGGGGCCCCTGTCGTAGAGGTCTCCGAGTATGTGCATGCGGAATATGGACACTCTGGCGATGGTGCCGCTGATGATCCTTATGAAATCGTCCGCGCAGCCCACCTCTATTATGGAATCTATGATGTAATCCCTGTGATTTATGCCGCCGTAGGAGCTTTCTCCGCTGGTCCCGTAGAGAAGTTCCTCTATGGTATAGGCGTACTTTTCCGGGATGCGCTTTCTGACGTAGGACCTTGTGAATTTAAACGTGGATACCTCAAGGAGCTTTACCAGTCTCCTGAGCGTTGTTTTGTAGAACTCCTTCTTGTCCTTTATCTCCGGCAGTATCAGTTCCAGCTTTTCCCTGGGGTAATAGACCAGGGTGGCAAAGGATCTGCGCTCCGCCTCGTCCATCTCCGGAAAGACCTCGTCTATCCTTCTTTTGATGGTCCCGGAGGCGTTCCGCAGGATGTGCACGAAGGCTTCGTACTCTCCGTGGATGTCGCTCATGAAGTAGTCCGTGCCCTTAGGCAGGTTCTGTATGGTCATGAGGTTTACTATCTCGGCTTCCGTCTCGTTTTCGGACCTGTAGGTCTTTGCAAGAAGCTTAAGATACTCCATTTTGCTGTCGCTGATCTGCATGGCCGCCTCCTTGACTGCATAGATAGTTTATTATAGCACATTTTAATGCTGATTGTCTTTGCGATGAAAAAATAGTATAATCGCTTGGGAGGAAGACCATGATCAGAATTTATCCTTCGGTATTCAGCGGACAGCTTAAAGCCCCCGCGTCGCACGCGCACGCGCAGAGGCTGCTTTTCATGTCCAGCGTTCCGGCAAAGCCCACCACGGTGCATAACGTTCCGGACTGCGAGGACGTGGACGCTACTATAAGATGTCTGGAAGCAATGGGCTGCGTAATAGACAGAAACGGGACCGACGTTACCGTTACGCCTTTCCCCAAGGGAATAATGGGGCAGATAGCGGAGTTCAACTTCGGCCAGAGCGCCACCACTTCCAGAATAGCAATAGCTCTTGCCGCAGCGTTCGGAATACGCGCCGAGTGCAAGGCCAGCGGCAATCTTCCCAGAAGAGCGCTGTTCCCCCTTACAGGCAGGATGGCGATACGCGGAGTGCGCTTTACCAAGTTCTCCATGCCCTTCTCCATGCAGGGAAAGCTGGAGCCCGGCGAATACGTGTTCGAGGGCGACGAAGGCACGCAGTTCATAAGCGCCCTGCTTATGGCTCTGCCTCTGCTTGCAAGCGACAGCACGCTTAAGCTTGCATCCCCCCTGATAGACAGTTCGTTCGTAGATCTTACGATAAGATCTCTGGCGGACTTCGGCGTTAAGATAGAGACCACGGACTACGGGTACTTCATACCCGGAAGGCAGTATTACCACTCTCCCGGAGAGATAACCACGGAGAACGACTGGGGCCTTGCGGCGCTTTGGGTAGCCGCGGGCGCTGCCAGCGGCGAACGCAGCGGCGACGTTGTAATTACGGACCTTCCGGCGGATTCTCCGCAGCTCTACAGGGACGTTGCAAAGGAGTTCCCGTTCATAGCGCAGGACTACGCGGAACTGGACTTCGACGCGTCCACCTGTCCCAGCCTTGCAAGCTTCTACGCTGCAATGTCCGCTGTAAAAGGCGCAACGGTTACCATAAGCGGAGTTCCTCAGCTGCGCAGCAAGGAGTCCGACAGGCTTGCCGTAATGGCGGAGATCTGTAACGCTCTGGGCCAGAAGACGACCCTTAAGAAGGACGGTCTTCACATAGACGGCACAGGAAAGCCGGAGTATCCGGAAGACCTTAAGATAAACTGCCACAGAGACCCGTGGATATTCATGTCCATGGCTCTGGCGTCCGCAAAGCTCACAAAGCCGATAATACTGGACAACGAATACTGCCCGGAGAAGATCTACAGGAACTTCCTGAAGGACTTCGCGGCCCTGGGCGGAAAGTACGAAATACTCTAAATGATAATATCCCCCGAAGAACTTAAGAAAAAGCTGGACGAAGCCGGCTACATTTACGACGAAACTTTAATAACCACTCTGGTAGTATCCCTGGCGCTGGGAAGGCCCC
>JAFWVZ010000040.1 GCA_017523605.1 Bacillota bacterium
GTCAGCGACGGAC
This sequence comes from Bacillota bacterium, assembly GCA_017523605.1. GTDB lineage: Bacteria > Bacillota > Clostridia > Peptostreptococcales > Anaerovoracaceae > RUG13409. The sequence continues at coordinate 14 of JAFWVZ010000040.1, forward strand.
ATCATGGTCGCTCTTTACTATTCGAAAATGGCTCTTTACATGGATCCGAACGACGAAAGACGCGACAGATTCGTGCTTTCCAAAGGCCATTCCAATCCTCCGCTCTACGCCATCCTGGCGGACAAGGGCTATATTCCTAAGGAGGAACTTCAGTATTTAAGAAGACTGCATCATCCTCTTCAGGGACATCCGGACAGCGCCAAGTGCCCGGGCATAGACTGCTCCACCGGATCGCTGGGGCAGGGCATATCTGTGGCGACGGGAATGGCTCTGGGGTTCAAACTAAGAAAGATGCCCAACAAGGTGTACGCCATCGTAGGAGACGGAGAGATACAGGAAGGCATATGCTGGGAATCCTTCATGGCCGCGGCGCATTATAAGCTGGACAACCTTACGGTATTCATAGACAGGAACGGCCTGCAGATAGACGGCACCACGGACGAGGTAATGTCCCTGGGCGACCTTAATGCAAAGATGAAAGCGTTCGGATTCGCGGTCGACGAGATAGACGGCCACGATTTCGATCAGATACTGGCTGCTCTGGAGCGCGGCGAGGCGGGAAAGCCTCACTGCATAATCGCCGACACCGTAAAAGGCAAGGGCGTATCGTTCATGGAGAACGCGGTAGGCTGGCACGGCAAGGCGCCCAACGCGGAGCAGCTGGAGCAGGCCCGCAGAGATCTCGGAGGTAAGTGATATGGCAGACATAGTAAAGAAAGCTACACGCCACGGCGTAAACGAAGGCCTCGTGGAACTGGCGGCCGTGCACGAAGACATAATCTGCCTGGACGCGGATCTGGGAAACGCTACCGGAACATCGGTATTCCATAAAGCGTATCCGGAAAGATACATAGAAGCAGGCATCGCCGAGCAGGATCTTATAGGACTGGCTGCCGGAATAGCCAGGGCGGGACTCGTTCCGTTCGCCAACTCCTTCGCGGTGTTCGCAGCGGGAAGAGGTTTCGAGATCATACGGAACGCGGTCTGCTATCCCAACCTCAACGTAAAGATAGTAGGCTCGCACTGCGGCATAACTCCGGCCGGAGACGGCGGAACGCACCAGTGCATAGAGGACATTGCCATAATGCGCTCCCTGCCTAACATGACGGTGCTTTCCCCCTGCGACTTCAACCAGGCCAAGCTCATGGCAAGGCTCATGTACGAGCATGTCGGTCCCTGCTTCATGAGGACATCCAGGGAGGCCATGCCCATAGTTACTTCGCTCGAAGACAAGATAGAGATAGGCAAGGCGCAGATCTTAAGACGCGGCAGCGACGTCTGCATAGTCGCTACCGGCGTAATGGCGACTCTTGCCGTATTCGCGGTGGACGAGTTTGCCGCGGAAGGAATAAACGCGGAGCTGGTCAACATCCATACCATCAAGCCTCTCGACATGGACGCCATTAAAGCTAGTGTTAAGAAATGCGGCGGCAGGGTGCTGGTCTGCGAGGAAGCCAACATGTACGGCGGTCTGGGCGAGGCAGTCGCTTACGGCCTTGTGGGGACGGACGGCATAAAGTTCGATCACGTGGCCGTCATGGACAGATTCGGCCAGTCCGGACTTTCCGGCGAACTGCTGGAGGAGTACGGAATCACATCCGCGAACATAAAGGCGCACGCCGCGGCTCTCGCAAAAAGGTAGCGCGGCAGTACATATTGTGATAAAATCATAACGTTATTGTTCCGTACGCATACACGGTCAAGGAAGGAGAAATA
>JAFWVZ010000041.1 GCA_017523605.1 Bacillota bacterium
ATCATAGGCTGCGCCGGAGGCGGTTCCAACCTGGGCGGACTGATCGCTCCGTTCATGGGCGAAAAGCTCCGCGGAGAAAAGGACTACAGGATAATCGCCGTAGAACCCGCGTCCTGCCCCAGCTTTACCCGCGGCAAGTACGTATACGACTTCGCGGACACCGGCAAGGTGTGCCCCATGGCAAAGATGTACACTCTGGGCCACGACTTCATCCCGTCCGCAAACCACGCCGGAGGCCTCAGGTACCACGGCATGAGCCCGGTGCTCTCCGAGCTCTACGACGAAGGTCTTATGGAGGCCAGATCCTACGAGCAGACAGCGGTGTTCGAGGCTGCCGTTCAGTTTGCCAGGGTAGAGGGAATACTCCCCGCTCCGGAATCCGCTCACGCTATAAAGGGCGCCATAGACGAGGCTCTTAAGTGCAAGGAGACCGGCGAAGGAAAGACCATAATCTTCGGCCTTACCGGCACCGGCTACTTCGATCTTGTAGCTTACCAGAAGTACAACGACGGCGAGATGAGCGACTACATCCCCACCGACGAAGACCTTGCGAAAGGCTTTGCCAGCATCCCGGACATCGGACTGTAATAAAATAATACTGTTAAAAAAGCGGGAGCCTCAGCGCTCCCGCTTTTTCGTGTAAAGTGTGTGCCGTTTTTAGGATGGATCTTTAGTAAAATACCGATACGGGGATGTGATGCTTGACATAGGTATTATATAATTATAAAATAATTATGGACGACTTGTTATTTGAGTGGGACGTCAGCAAGAATGAACGGAATGTCATCAAGCACGGTATCAGTTTCGAGGAGGCTTCGACTGCATTCAGTGACATCAACGCGTTGCTGTTCAACGACCCCGATAAACAGGAACAGCGTGTCTACTACGAACACATGTTTACGGGTGGAAAAGATGAGAGACCATTACGACATTGAGAAACTGGATCCAAGGCCTAATCCTTACGTAAGGAATACAAAAAAACAGACAACGATAAACATCAGCGTTTCAGCCATAGAGTACTTTAAGAAAATGGCAGCAGAGACAGGAATACCTTATCAGACTCTTATGAATCTGTATCTTACGGATTGCGCTGACAGGAAACTTAAGCTAAGCATGATCTGGAGCGAACATTCCGCGGAGCTGTAACTCGATCACCGTCTCCGGCAGGCTAAAAGACACAAAAAGCAATGTCCGGAATTACGGGCATTGCTTTTGAATTGCGCGGAAAAGCGGCGGATCAGTCGATGAACTTTATCGTTATCTTTCCGCTTACTACTACTTCGCCTTTCTGGTTGGTGCAGGTGGCCTTAAGGTGCATGTTCTTCTTCTCCACATTAAGGTCCGCTACTTCCACGGTAGCGGTAATGGTATCCCCGATGAAGACGGGAGCGGCAAAGAAACGTTCGTCCTTAACGTATATAGAAGCCATTCCGGTAAACGGCGCGCCGGCTCCGGTAAGAAGGCTCGCCACAAGATTGCCCTGCACGATGGGCGCTTTGAACATGGTGGTCTTAGCGTATTCGTGGTTGAAATGCACCGGGTTGAAATCCATGCTCAGACCGCCGAACGCTGCTACGTCTGCTTCGGTCATGGTCCTTGTTACGGAGTTGGACATGCCGACTTCAAAATCTGTTATCTTCTTAAATTCGTAAGACATTTCGGACCTCCCTATCTGTGGTTTAATTGTAAATAATTCCGGATGATCAGGCAACAACATTCTGCGGCGGACCGGCGGGTCTTAAGCGTAAAGGCGCTTGTGTGCAAGCGCTGGGACAGCATCTTTAAAGACTTGAATGTATTTGTCTGAATAGCGGAATAATATTCGTAATGTTTCGAACATTGATTTTGTTTTCAGAAATATCGGTCCGATTTAATCGAACGATCTGTTTATGGACGACTGTCCAAAGAGTATAATGAGAGCGTCAAAAGGGATGCCTGCCGCAGCATTAAAACACGCGGGGGCGTTCCCTTATGTCTTTTATTCACGTTTTTGAGCAGCCCGCGGCAAAGCCGCGCTGGCTTCCCGGGAGGAAAGATGAAAAAGGTCGGAATCATAATGGGCAGCGACAGCGACATGCCCGTCGCACAGAAAGCAATAGACATGCTTAAGTCTTTGGATGTGCCTTACGAGGTGCATATCTACTCCGCGCACAGAACGCCTGTGGAGGCGCGCGACTTCTCCCTTAACGCAAGGAAGAACGGCTTCGGAGCAATAATAGCCATGGCAGGCATGGCGGCCCATCTGGCAGGCGCCATAGCGGCAAACACCACCATTCCCGTAATAGGCATACCTTGCAAGTCCGGTCCTCTGGCAGGCATGGACGCTCTCCTTGCCACGGTCCAGATGCCCACAGGCATTCCGGTGGCGACCGTTGCCATAGACGGAGGCGGAAACGCCGCTCTTCTGGCAGCGCAGATAATAGCCGTGGAAGACGCGCAGCTTGCAGAAAAGCTGGATGCCAAGCGCAGGGCGGACACAGCCAAGGTCCTGGCCAAGAACGACGCGCTGGCTCTGTAGAAGCGGACGCGTACAGCGGCACGGCAAGGCCGCGGATCAATTAGTTTATAAAACATTTCAATATACCATTCAAAGGAGAAAAACAATGGAAAACAAGCTCGTTTACACAGGAAAGACCAAGAACGTATTCGCGATGCCCAACGGACATTATCTTCTTAAGTTCAAGGACGACTGCACCGGCGCTGACGGCGTGTTCGACCCCGGCATGAACACCGTAGGCCTCACCATCGAGGGCGTAGGCGACGTTAACCTCCGCATGACCGAGTATTTCTTCAAGCTGATCAACGAGGCCGGCATACGCACTCACTTCGTAAAGGCTAACTTCGAAGATACCACCATGGAAGTTCTTCCGGCAAAGGTGTTCGGCAAGGGCCTCGAGGTCATCTGCCGCTACAAGGCCGTAGGCAGCTTCTTCCGCCGTTACGAGCAGTACTGCACCCTGGGCCAGGATCTGCCCGCTTACGTAGAGATGACCTTCAAGAACGACGAGAAGGGCGACCCGCTCGTTACCAAGGAAGGCCTCATCGTTCTCGGAATAATGACCGCTGAGCAGTACGACGCCATCGTAGAGATGATCCAGAAGATCACAAAGATCGTTGCCGACGAGATGACCAAGCG
>JAFWVZ010000042.1 GCA_017523605.1 Bacillota bacterium
CTTTCCAACGCCGGATCGCTGCACGATGAGTACTGGAACACCATACCGGGCAGCGAGTATTTCGACGGGAAGGTGGTGTCGGCTTTTGAAAAGCTGGTAAAGCCCCAGCCGGAGATATACCGCGTGCTGCTGGACCGCTTCGGACTGGTGCCTGAGGAGTGCCTTTTCGTGGACGACAGGGAGATAAACCTTGCCGGCGCCGCTATCTGCGGCATGCAGTCCATGGCGTTCAGGACTGCGGAAGATTTTCTGCGGCAGCTGAAGGAAAGAGGCATAGAGCTCCCGGAATGACGGCGCGCAGAGCGATCGATCGTTTAAAAACACAGAGGGCAGCCCCTGTGTTTTTTTATTTCCGCGGTCCACGGTGCTTTATTCAAGGATCACACGGTTCGGACCCATGTCTCATTATATAGCGGCCCGGGTACTGTGTTCAGGGACACGCTCCCGCTTGGTTGGGAGCCCACCAGCGGTACTAAGCTCCGCCTTCGCCCTGCGGCTCGCCGGTCGCTAAGGACCGGGGTCCCAAACAGTCCCTGAACACAGTACCACGGACCGCTGAATAATTAAACAGAAGGTTCGGGAGCGTGTCCCTGAACACAGTACCCGGACCGCTAAATAATTAAACAATAGGGCTTGCGACGCTGTGTTTTGCGAACATTTGTGCGCATCCGTATTGTACGTGTCGGTCCTTTGTGATATAATATCTCAGTTATGAGAGTCGATAAATACTTAAAAGTTTCGCGCCTTATAAAGAGACGCAGCGTGGCGCACGATGCCTGCGAGGACGCAAGGATATTCGTCAACGGCAAGGAAGCTAAACCGGGCAAGGACATAAAGCCCGGGGACGAGATAACCATAGCTTTCGGACGCTCGGAGATGAAGGTCCGCGTGCTGTCCACACCGGATCACGTGGGCAAGGACGACGCGGCAAGCCTGTACGAGGTGCTGTCTTGAGCGGCATTCTCGCAGCGGCTGCTGCCGGACAGGAGGTACTGTCTTGAGCACAGGAGCACCTGCGGACGGACGTTTTAAACTGGTAGCGCCCTTCGGGCTTACCGGGGATCAGCCACAGGCCGTGGAAAAGCTTGCGGCAGGTATTAACGCGGGCAAAAAGCACCAGACGCTGCTGGGCGTTACCGGTTCCGGCAAGACTTTCACCATCGCTAACGTAATAGAGCGTGTACAGCGTCCTACGCTTATAATCTCGCACAACAAGACTCTGGCGGCGCAGCTCTGCGGAGAGTTCAAGGAGTTCTTCCCGGAAAACGCCGTTGAGTATTTCATTTCCTACTACGATTATTACCAGCCGGAGGCCTACGTGCCTTCCACGGACACATACATAGAAAAGGACTCGGACATCAACCAGGAGATAGACCGCCTGCGCTACTCGGCCACGGCGGCTCTGGCGGAGCGCCGAGACGTAATAATCGTTGCGTCGGTGTCGTGCATCTACGGCTTGGGCAGCCCGGACGAATACAAAGGGCAGATGATATCGCTGCGCCCCGGAATGCAGAAGAGCCGCATGGACATACTCCGCAGCCTGGTGGACATACAGTACACGCGCAACGACATGGGCTTTGAGCGCGGCACTTTCCGCGTACGCGGAGACATAATAGACATCATTCCCGCCGGTATGGAGAACGCCATACGCGTGGAGCTTTTCGGGGATGAGATAGAATCCATAAAGGAACTTAACCAGCTTACCGGCGAGGTGATCGCTACACGCAGCCACGTATCCATTTTCCCGGCCAGCCACTATGTTACAAGCAAAGAACATATGGAGAGGGCCCTCGTAAGCATAGAAGAGGAGCTGGAGGACCGCCTTAAGTGGTTCAACGAGCGCGGCAGGCTGCTGGAGGCTCAGCGTCTGGAGCAGCGCACCCGCTACGACCTGGAGATGCTCCGCGAGATAGGCATGTGCAAGGGCATAGAGAACTACTCGCGCCACCTTATAGGCAATCCGCCGGGAGCAATGCCGTACACGCTTCTGGACTTCTTCCCAAAGGATTTCCTTATCATA
>JAFWVZ010000004.1 GCA_017523605.1 Bacillota bacterium
ACCCTTCATGAAAGAAAGGTCCGCTTCGTCCGTAAGCGCGTCCACGGGCAGCTCCACGAAGAGCGTGTCCTTTAGCTGCTTTTCCATGTAAGGCTTGAGCCTGTCTTTTCTGCTCCTGAAAGTAGGAAGCATGTCCTGTTTCCTTCCTTATGAAATGCCCTGAGGCCGTAGTTACATCCTGTCCGGGGCCTTGATCCCCAGAAGTCCCAGCCCGTTCTTTATGGTCTGCATTGCCGCGGCCGTAAGCATAAGCTTTGCGCTGCGCTCTGCTGCGTCGTCCACCAGTATGTGCTCGTCGTGGTAGAACTTGTTGAAAGCCTGCGCCACCTTTATCGTGTGTCTGGTAACTACGGACGGTTCGTACTTGTCCGCGGCGTCCTTTACTGCCGCGGGGAAAGCGTATATCAGCTTGGTGAGCTCGTATGCCGCAGGCGACTGAACTGCAGAAAGATCCGCCTTTTCGACCGCACCGGCATCCATGGCCGCTTCGCCGTACTTGGCAGCGGCGTTGCGAAGGACCGAAGCGCATCGCGCGTGGGTATACTGCACGTATGGACCCGTCTCACCGTCGAAGTTCAGGATCTCGTTCCAGTCGAACACGTAATCCTTTATGCGGCCGGACGAAAGCTCGTTGAACATTACAGCGCCTATGCCGACGGTCTTTGATGTCTCGTCTATCAGGTCCGCGTTCACGCCCTTTTCGGTAACGATGTCGCGGGTCTTGGAGACTGCGGTCTTAAGTACGTCCTCAAGGAAGACAACTCTGCCCTTTCTTGTGGAGAGCGTTCCTTCCGGGAGGCTGACCATGCCGAAGTTTACGTGCACGCAGTCCTTTGCCCACTCGTATCCCATAAGCTCCAGCACTTTAAAGAGCTGCTTGAAGTGAAGATCCTGCTGGGAGGCCACAACGTATATGGACTTGCTGAAATCGTAGGTATTCTTGCGATAGATCGCGGAAGCCAGGTCCCTGGTAAGGTAGATGGATGTGCCGTCGCTCTTGGTTATTATTGCCGGAGTAAGTCCGAAGGGCTCCAGATCCACTATCTGGGCGCCCTGGGATTCCTTCAGCAGACCCTTGGCTTTAAGTTCCTCTATTACAGCAGGCATCTTGTCCGTGTAGAAGGATTCGCCGGACCAGTCGTCGAAGTCTATGTCCATCATATCGTAGACACGCTTGAACTCCTTAAGGCTCTCGTTGCGTATCCAAAGCCACAGATCCTTTTCCGCCTTCTCTCCGCGCTCAAGCGCCGCGAAGGCCTCGCGGGCCTCCTCCGTAAGCGACTGATCGTCCTTTTCCTCTTCGTGGAAGCGAACGTACAGCGCAAGCAGTGTGCTGATGGGGTTGGCTTCAACTTCCTCCCTGTTTCCCCAGCGGCGGTAGGCCGCGATTATCTTTCCGAACTGGGTGCCGTAGTCGCCCAGATGGTTCATCCTTACTACCTTGTAGCCCAGAAAATCGAACAGTTTATACAGCGAGTTGCCTATGACCGTAGTTCTTATGTGCCCTATGTGGAAAGGCTTGGCAATGTTGGGGGAGCTGAACTCCACGATCACGGTCTTTCCGGCGCCCTCGTCCGAGCGTCCGAAGCCGTTGCCGGCGCCCAGGACTTCCTCTAGGACCGCCTTGGTAAAGAACTCCTTGCTTATGAACATGTTAAGGAAAGCGTTGATCTGCTCCACCTTCTCGAACAGGGGCTCGCCGCTGATCTTTTCCGCAAGTTCCGCTGCGATCATGGGCGGAGCCTTGCGCATTATCCTGGCAAGCTTAAAGCACGGGAACGCGTAGTCTCCGTGCGAAGTATCCGCAGGGACCTCCACGAGCTGGACTATGTCCGCAAGCTCCATGCCGTCTATGTGCTTTACCAGTATCTTTGCTATCTCTTCTCTGATGTTTACCATTGCCGTTTCCTGACTGCTGACTGTGTTTACGTTATGCTTTGCGCTCTTCCTGAGCTTTCACTGCGAATTACCGCTGTGCCTACTTTTTGAGCGTTACTATCGTTACTCCGTCGCCGCCCTCGCCGGGATTGCCGCGGCGGAACGACGCTACGCGCTTGTCTTTCTTAAGGAGCTTGGCTATGCCGTCGCGCAGTATCCCTGCTCCGCGTCCGTGGATTATGGACACCGTCTCCAGCTTTGCAAGGAACACATCGTCCAGGTATTTTTCCACGGTGATCTCCGCGTCCGCAAGGCTCTGTCCAACTACGTTGACGGACATAGGAACGCTGAGCGCCTTGGCGTTTACGAGTCTGGAGTGCCTTATCTTCTCGCGTTCCTTCTCCGTTACGTTCTCTTTTACCAGAGTAACTCCGGAGATGTTTACCTTAAGCTTTAAGGCGCCGATCTGCACCTGCATGTCGCCCTTGTCGTCCGGAGCGTCCAGCACGGTGCCCTTCTGCCCTACGGACAGCACGTTTACGCGTATGCCCGGCTTAATGTCTTCCGGCTCCGGCTTATCGTAGTTTACAAGGTCTTCCGTCTTTTTGACGTAGCCCTTGCGCATCTGCGACAGTCTCTTCTTGCTCTCTTCGGCGGCCCTGTTGACTGCCGCGGAATCCAGCGCCGCGGCAACGGACTTCTGCATCTCGTTTATCTCGGCGGAAGCATCTTCCACCAGTTTTCTGGCTTCCTCGCGGGCCTCCTCCAGATACTCTTCCCTGCGGGCCTTAAGCTTTTCTTCCGCAGCTTCCATGCGGGCCTTCTGGGCTTCCATCTCCCTGCGCAGCTGCGCGGTGCGCTTCTCGTCTTCTTCTATGTTTCTGCGGCTCTCTTCTATGGTGGACATTACGTCCTCGAAGGCCGCGTCGCCGTCCTCTATGAAGCGTCTGGCGTGTTCTATCACCTTGGCCGGAAGTCCCAGCTTTTCAGAAATTTCGAATGCGTTGGAGTTGCCTGGCATGCCTATTATAAGGCGGTACGTGGGCGACAGCGTTGCAACGTCGAACTCCATGGACGCGTTCTGAACGCCCTTTGTGGTAAGCGCGTATTTCTTAAGCTCCGTGTAGTGCGTGGTGGCTATGGTCTTGGCGCCCTTGTTGTAAAGGTGGTTCAGAACCGATATCGCGAGCGCGGCGCCCTCCGTGGGATCCGTTCCCGCTCCCAGCTCATCCGCCAGCACCAGACATCCTCTGGAAGCCTTCTTGCAGATGTGGACTATGTTGGTCATGTGGGAGCTGAACGTTGAAAGGCTCTGCTCTATGCTCTGCTCGTCGCCTATGTCCGCGAAAATGTCCGAGAACACGCAGACAGTGGAACCGTCGCCGGCAGGAATGAAAAGCCCGGACTGCGCCATAAGGCACAGAAGACCTACGGTCTTGAGCGTTACGGTCTTGCCGCCGGTGTTCGGACCGGTTATCACTAGGGTGCTGAAACCATCCCCTATGGAGATGTCGATCGGCACCACCTTCTTGGGATCTATAAGCGGGTGGCGGGCCTTGCGCAGCCTCACCATTCCGTCTGTGTTTATGACCGGCCTGGACGCGTTCATGTTGCAGGCAAGACGTCCTTTTGCGAACATGAAGTCCAGCTTGACAAGTATCTCCTGATTGGCCTTTACCTGAAGCTCCGCGGCGCCTACCTGAGCGGAGAGCTCCTTAAGTATCCTTGCTACTTCCTGCTTCTCTGCAAGTTCCAGTTCCCGAAGCTCGTTGTTCATGTTTACGATAGCCTGCGGCTCTATGAACAGCGTTGCTCCGGACGCGGACTGGTCGTGGACTATGCCGGGGACCCTGGACTTATGCTCCAGTTTTACGGGTATTACAAAACGTCCCTGGCGCATTGTAACGATGGCATCCTGGAGTATGAGCTTGTTGTCCGAGGAATTGACTATCTGCTGGACCTTGGTCCTTATCGCTTCGTTCTGGCGCAGGATGGCTCTGCGGAGCCTGTGAAGCTCGGGAGAAGCGGAGTCGCTCATCTCGTCCTCGGAGATTATGCAGCGCTCTATCTCTTCTTCCAGCCCCTTAAGCACGGATATCGCGGATACCAGTCCGTCAATCCTGGGCAGCTCCGGAAGATCGGACGACAAAAATGCCGCGGTCCTCCGGGCCGAGCTGAAATTGTAAGCTGCCTCCAGCAGCTGCTTCTGCGAAAGGATGCTTCCGCGGGCCGCGAGATGCACGAAACCCGATATGTCGTAGAAGTTGCCGAAAGGCGGTGCGCCCTTCTTTAAAAGTACCGTCACCGCCTCGTCAGTATCGGAAAGCGCTTCGCTGATCTTGACTGCGTCCGTATCCGGAAGCAGCGCCAGAGCAGTCTCGGCCGTAAGCTTGCTGCAGCATTCCGCGGTCAGCTTTTCGATTATTTTATTGTACTCTAAAACACGTATGGTCTTGGGATCCATCATTCTCCCTTATCTGGAGCCGTTCCTGTAGGCCTCCAGGTCGTTCTTCAGGTGGATGTTCTCCATCTGGATGTCGAAGAAGCTGCTCTCTATGTCCCTGCAGCGGGTCTCGAGCTCCTGGATCTTGCGCTGAGCTTCCAGAGGAGCATTGTCGCTCTGCTGGACTCTGGCTATGAGCTCTTCCACCTTGGCGCGAAGCTCGTCGTTGAGGCGCTTTTCCTCTTCCAGTTCCGCGGACAGCGAGGAGATCTTCTGATCCTTCTCCGCAACGTAGCGCTGCAGAGTCTCCCTGCTGGAGCTCATGCCGGCTACTTCTTCCTTGTAGGCAGCGTAGTTGGCCTTAAGCTCTTCCCACATGCGCTCGTAGCTCTGCGCGTTCTCCGCAAGCTTCTGGTTCTGGGCCAGAAGAGCGTCCGTGTCCGAGTCCAGGGTGTAGTACTCGTCCGCGATCAGCATTCCCGCAAGGACCGCAAGCGCAGATTTAGGCTGAGTGTTGGAACCGTCGTCGAGCTCTCTCATCTTGGTATCCACCTTGTCGGCAAGCTTGAGCACGTAATCCCTGGGCATGTCGCCGGAAAGCGTGTACTCCTGACCGTATACCATTACGGTAACTGTGTTTCTTTCAGCCATGGCATCTCCTTTATCTCTTATCTCTGATTGAACTTTTGAAAAAACTAAGTTATATCTCTCTTAAAACCGCGTTGAAACCGCTCTTGAGCGCCGCCAGCACCTTTTCGTTGATGGCGTTTACCTCGGCGTCCGTAAGCGTTCTGTCCTTTGCCCTGTATGTGAGGGAGAAAGCAAGGCTCTTATGCAGCGGCGGCACCGGAACTCCGCGGTACACGTCGAATAGCTTTACGCCCTCCAGCAGTCCGCCGGCCTCGGAAGCGATAAGCTTCTCCAGGTCTCCGGCCTTTACTTCTTCCGCGACTACGAGCGCGAAATCCCTTACCATTGCAGGATACTTGGGCAGCGGCACGTACTTCTTCTCCCTGTCGGAAAGCTCCGCCATCTTCGCGAAATCCAGCTCCGCAGCGTAGACCTCAGAGGAAAAGCCGTAAGCTTCGGATACCTCCGGATATACCTGTCCGAGCACTCCTACGGAAACGCCGTCCTTAAGGATGCGCGCGCAGCGTCCGGGATGGAAGCTGGGATCTGCGCTCTCGGTAACGAACTCCGTTCCCTTTACTCCCAGGATCCTGAGCAGCTCTTCCACGCGTCCCTTAAGAACGTAGAAGTTCTCCGCAGGACCGTAAGCCGCAATGCACAGAGCGTCCTTCTCCTCCGGCAGGCCGTCCGGGCCGTTGCCGTTGTTGAAGAAGGTGTTTCCGAGCTCGAATACGCGGGCTTCGGGTATGCTTCTGGAATAGTTGGTGGCAAGCACGTCTAAAGCGTTGGGAAGGATCATGGTCCTCATTACGGAAGTGTCCTCGCCCAGCGGGTTTATAAGCTTTACGAACTGCCTTCTGGCGTCGCCTTCAGGTATCCTTACCTTGTCCGAAGCCTTGGGGCTTACGAAACTGTAGGTCTGGATCTCGTCCAGTCCGAGGCCTGTAAGAACGTTCTTTGCAAGGTTGCGGAGCTCCTGCTTTGGCGTAAGCTTAGCTTCCGCGGTATGCTTGGGAAGAGCCACCGGAAGCTTGTCGTAGCCGTAGAGACGGGATATCTCTTCCACGTAGTCCTCTTCTATCTGCAGATCCTGCCTTACGGTAGGAGCGGTCACGGTAATGATGTCTCCGTTTACGGAAGTCTTTATCTCCAGAGCGTTAAGGTACGCGCACATCTGCTC
>JAFWVZ010000043.1 GCA_017523605.1 Bacillota bacterium
TGCTCGAAACCGCCGTACATGGACATCCGCACGGTAAGCGGCAGCATCTCCTTAAGCGCGTCCACGGACGCGTTGTCCTCCCAGGTAACCGGGACCTGCGTTCCGCCTATCGTAAGCTTCATTCCGCCCTCCCCCGGCTTTTCCACTGGGCCTGTCCAGCTGTTGATACCGCCGAACTCGTACACGTTTACATAGCCCATGTCCGCCAGCTTCTGCGAGGCATCCCTGCTGCGGCGCCCCGTGCGGCAGTAGACCAGTATTATCTGCTGAAGATCCGGCAGCTGCGCGGGCCTTTCCGTGCCTATGCTCTCGTTGGGAAGAAGCACCGCGCCCGGAATGTGACCCCCGTCGTACTCGTCCTGCCTGCGCACGTCCAGGATTATGTGACCGTCGTCCCTTGCCATCATCTCCTTAGCCTGATCCTGCGAGATATGGGTGTAGGACGCGGCCGGAACAGCGTTCTCCTGCCCCGAACCGTTATCCGGCGCAGCGTTGTTCTGCCCGCCCTGCGAAGCGCAGCCGGTAAGGATGAGGATAAGTATTAAGATGAGAATTAAGGGGTATTTCATTGGTTATTAATTCTATTACAAAAAATAGCAAAACTGTAATTCGTATGGATGTAAGTAGTCTATTAATTATTATTATCTAATGCTCATCAAATTATTGATATACTTATCATATCACAAATTCAATCTCTTTTTATTCTGCAATACTGTGGGTTTATTCTTCCGATCCTTCACCACAGTCTTTTATATATGTCCAGCATGCTCTCTATCTGGTACTTCAGCATCCAGTAGGCGTCGTTGTACTCCACGGTGCTTTTCAGCTGGTCCAGCAGCGCGGGATAGTACTTTTCCGTCTCCGTTATCATGCGGTACATTCTGTCGCGGCTAAGGCCCCAGGACATGGTCGTAAGATTGTTGCACCTGTCTATGCACTTTACCAGCACTACCTTGGGGTTGACGGTCATGGCACCGTAGTATGCCTCCATTACCTGATCCCTGTTTTCCGGTGTGGTCTTTTCGTGGCTCAGAAGCCTTACCATCTCCCGGATATCTTCGTCGAAAGGAAGGTCCTTAGCCTTTACCTTGCAGTCCTCTATTACGTCGTGCAGCAGGCAGGCCGCTATTATCTGATCGTCCTTAAAGCCCATGGCAAGCGCGTGGTACGCCAGAGTAAGCGGGTGAACGATGTACGGAACGTCCGTATTCTTCCGGGGCTGGCCTTTGTGCTTTTCCACGGCGTAGTCGACTGCCTTAAGCGCGTTCGGAAGGCCGTAGTTCCTGGCTGCGGTCTTTACGAAAGTCTTCATGTGCTCCCAGTCGTAGATGGCATCCTTGGTCTTAAACGTGCCTGCCCTGTCTTCCAGTATCGCCGACGCGGAGACGCCTAAAGCGTCCGCCAGTTTAATAAGGTTGGCGGTCTCCGGAAGATACTCGTCGCGCTCCCAGGCCGATACCGCCTGGAACGACACTCCCAGCTTTTCCGCCAGTTCTTCCTGAGTCATCCTGCACTGCTTAGGACCTGCGGTCTCCCTTATTCTTTTGATGTTAGCTCCTATGCTCATGCTCTCCCCCTTTCGCTATCTGCCCTGCTTCGCGATCAGCGCCATGGCCTGATCTTCCGATATCTCGTCCATCTCCATAAGCACCGACGTGCTTCCGATCCTGTACGGGGAATCCGGCGGTTCCGTGGGATCGAATCCTACAAGGTGATCCATTATCACGAAGTCTGTGTCCGGGACCCACTCTCCATTCTGGAACAACCATTCCTTGAACCAGCAGTCTCCGTAGTTTTCCCTTTTGCCTACGATCCTGTCGTAAACAAGGTAGTATCTGGTCTCTATGGGTGTCTTTCTTCTGCTCATCGTCTTGTCCTCCTTACACCTTGATAATAGAGGACTTTCCCTTATTATTCTAGCAAGCGCCGGTTTATCTTTCAACAAGTTTTTCAAGTTGTACTTGAGTTAATTCCGCTTTTCTTATCCGCCTTTTCGTGCTACAATACTTTCGCTGCGCAGATGTAGTTTAATGGCAAAACAGCAGCTTCCCAAGCTGCGGTCGAGGGTTCGATTCCCTTCATCTGCTCCAAAGCAACAGGGTGCCATCTGGCACCCTGTTTGATTTGCTGAAAGATCGATGGGAATCGAACCCGAAAGGGCAGCGGCGCAGTGAGAGAGCCCGGCGGGCTTTCGAACAGCCGCTGGTCCAAGGAGCCGCAAGCGCCA
>JAFWVZ010000044.1 GCA_017523605.1 Bacillota bacterium
AAGAAGCGGAGTTATGAACGAAAGTATGTTGCTGAACAGCGATGCCCTCCAGCTGTAAACGCAGAGGAATCCGGAAAGCAGCGACAGCGCCACGCCGTAAGCGGATACGGCGGTCCAGTGGAGACCCACCATGCTGTTGCGCTCCTGAGGATCTTCGTAGACCTCGTTGATCGCAAGCACTACGGCAACGCCCACCATGCCGTCCGTAAGGCCGTCGATTGCCCGGGTAACAGCAAGGAAAGCCGCGCTCGGAGCGAACGCGCTCACAAAACTCGCTATCGAATATACCAAAGTACCGAACAACAGTACTTTCTTCTTGTTGAGACGATGAATGATCCGCCCGGTAATAAGAGCGGAGACCAGACTGAACAGAAAAGCGCCGCCCATGATGAAATTGAGAAGGACTTCGCTGGTGTCGGGGAACTCGCGCAGGATCGATGTCGCCAGAGGCACGATCACCGCGTCGGACATAAGTCCGTACCCGCAGCAAAGCAGGGCCGCTTTTTCGAGGAATTTATTAGATCGCATATCTTTTGCCTTCCTGTTAAGGATATGTTAGCTTAACGCACGTTCAATAATTGATCTATGTGTTTATTATACTATGGTTCAAAAGGCCGCGCCTCAAAGACTTGCTCCGCAGCGCGGCCTTCCGACGTGTTATAGATCACTCAGCACTGCGCATCTTGGCGGTGTTGAAGAAATCAACTACCAGGCAGACTATGCAGATGATGCCGAATATCAGAGATGCCGTGGTGATGGAATCTCCGACCATACCCATGATCCAGGTCGTTGCGTATGGCCCTATGAAAATGGACGCGGCGTATACTGCTGTCAGGTAGCTTATTGCTTTGTTCGCGTTCTCAGGCGCTACAAGTACTATTACCTGAGTGAACATGTAAGAGTAAAGGAATCCGTATGTGGCGCCGGCGATGGCACAGAATACCAGGAAGATGGCCGGTCCCTTTATGAAGTACATTCCCAGAAGCGCAATGCCTACTCCCGCATAGCTGATCAGGGATGTTCTGGCCTTAAGCTTGCTGTAGACGAGGCCGAAGAGCAGGCAGAACACACCGCTGGCAATGGTTCCGACGGATCCCGCAAGTCCTGCAAGAGCCTCGTTGCCCAGCGCGTTCTCCGCAATGTAGACAGATGTCATCATCATCATCGGCGTGTAGGCTACGCACAGCACGAAGAACGTTATCAGCATTATCCAGAACTTAGCGCTGAAGCCGCCCTTGGCCTTAACCGCCGAAACATCGGCAGTCTTTGCCTCCTCCTGAGCCTCCTCGATCTTTGCCTGGATCCTGGGAACAAAGAAGATCACCAGCAGGATCATCGGTATGGAGATCAGGTAGGTGTAGTACGCATTCTTCCATCCGTTAACGGCGAGAACACCTGCGACGGCGCTCATTACCGCTCCTATGGCTGCCATTCCGGCGTTGTATACGCCCATGAATGTTGCGCGTTTGTTGTCATCGATGAAGTGATCGGCCACGATTCCGATGACCACTACCTGAACGATTCCGTACATGAATCCGCAGATGGATCTGGCAATGATCATGTATGTAACGCTGGTTACCGCGGCACCTCCGATCGAGAAGACCGCGAAGATGACGCAGGCTATTATGAGGAGCGTCTTCTTGTCGATGACCTTCATGATGTAAGGAGCCAGAAGCGAAGCGACGAACATGAAGATCGCAGGTCCGGAGATTATGAAGTTGACGCCGGCCATGTTCTCGTAGAATAACTCGTAAAGATTGTTTACGATCGGATAGATGACCATGTCGTGCATCGAGATCACGTGAGTCAGGATCAACGCCGCACAGAACAGTATGAATTTGGGTTTAGACATCTTAGTAGACATTTTGTACCTCCTGTGTATTGCCGTACTGTTTATCTATAACACAATTAATTGATCAAGCAGTTTATTTGCAACAGCTTCCGCCGGTAAGCTCCCATGCGATCTCGCGGCCGAGACGGTAAAGGATCTTTCTGGTGTCAGCAACTCGTTCGATGTTGTAATCCATAAGGAGCAGCATGCCACGGTGATCGGTGCAGTGCGCGCGCATAGTCTCTTCCAGATACTTCTCCAGAGCCTCCCCTTCCAGTTCGTCCGGGATGACCGGATACATTTCCAGCATCAGATCGTCGCCGCAAAGCTCTCTGGCCTTTTCCATGTCGACGGCGGTGTCCTGGACCTGCCAGGCATCGATGCCGGTAGCTTTATAAGCGGGGATAAGATCTACGCCGTTTCCGCAGCTGTGCAGGGTAAAGATCATGCCCTTGGAGTGAGCGTAGTCGACAAGCCTCTTTACGTAAGGAACGATCAGTTCCATGACCGTGTTGAGCGAGAAGAACGGAGAACGCTGCGCCGCCCAGTCGTCGTGCATCAGGAACGCCTTGCAGCCGAAATCGTTGATGTAGTGATCCATTATCTGCATGTTGAGATCCGTCAGCTTGTCGAAGAACTCCTTTACGGAATCCGGATCGGTTATGAGAGCCATAGCGGCGCCTTCGAAGGTCATTATGGATATGAGTCTTTCGAAGTATCCGGAGAGCAGTGTGCCGCGTCTTAAGCGGTCGTCGTCCTTGTGCCTTTCGCGGAACATCTTTCCGTACTCTTCCCAGCCCCAGCTGTCGACATCCGGCCACTTCATGGTGCGCCAGTCGGCTATGTCGTCTATAAGGAAGAATCCGGGCTCCACGAACGCCGGAAGCATGGAACCGTCTCCTACAGGGATCCACTTTACTCCGAAAGCGTCCAGACCACCTGTATAATCGGAGGCCGAGGCATCCGGATTGCAGTCCGGCGTCAGGTCCAGCGAGTCGCTGCTTAGATCCGGTATCCATTCGTAATCCTCACCGCGGTAGTAGCGGAGAAGATTCTCGGCAGGTGTGATCGGCTGCGTGAGCATTTCCACCGGCATGTACGGATTGCCGTACCAGGTTCCTGTCTGAGGATAGATCCCCCGGACCTGCATTTCTTTTTCGGGATCGAATTTGATCTTACTCATTTGTTTTCTCCAAACTCACTTGTTTTTCGTCATTATTTGCCAAAATTTGTGTTGATCGATCATTTCCGAAAGTATAATATCATAAACGTTTTCCGGCATAATAGACTCTAAACTGTCCGTATTTTAAAATAGAATTTGTATATTTTATACGAACTTTATATAATGGAAACCGGAAGACGCGTACGCACTGCGCTGCACAAGGAAAGGCAGGGACAATGAGACTGAATCTATCTATCATTAAGGATGAAATGCCTGAATGGAATCTAAGGATAAACAGGCCGGACAAACCATATAAACTGAAGACCGCCTATCCGGTCCTGCTGGATGATACCCCGGAAACGCTCGGCGAAGACGTATTGTACATAGCCGAGGCCGGCATGCTTCCGGAAAAGCTTCCTAAGGTCGAATTCGGCCGTCCTTCCTTGATCTGCATCGGCAGGCCTGCGAAGAAATGGCTGGACTCGGACCTGGAGATCGCATATACAGAACAAAGCGTAAGCATCCTGTCGGTCATGAACGGGGTCAGCAGGACATTCGCGAAGTACGGCCAGTGGGAACAGAAGCTGCAGTGGATACTGGACGAGAACAGACCGCTCAGGGAAATGGCGGAAGTTACGTCCGCGTCGCTGGGGATCAGGAACCCGATCTGGGCGATCGGAGCGTCTTTCCGGTACATCTTTTCGTACGTACCGAAGCTGGCTCCGTTTGATCCTCAGATCAAACAGCTGCTGGAAGAGAACCCGCCGCAGACAGGAGAAGCTATGACTGCGGAAGAGATCCAGGAGCTGCTTGCAGACCCGGAATACCACAAGACGAAAAACATAGACGTCCCGGCCGTCTACCCGGGAGACAACGAGGGATACAGGACTCTGTTCTACAATATAGTCGTAAACGACGTGCACCTTGCCAGGATAGGATTCCAGGAGATCAGCGACCCTATAGTCGAAAAAGATTTCGCGATCATACAGGTCCTTGGGCAGTATGTTAAAAAGGCACTGATATCCAGAGGCACCAACGCTTTCGACCGGCCGGTGGAAATGGATCAGACACTGCGTGCTCTTGCGGCGGACCAGCCTGTTTTCGGAGACAATATCTCCGCTGTTCTGAGGCACTGCGGGTGGAAAGGAAAAGACCGGTTCGTATGCATGTCGCTCTGCCTGAAGGGACGCGGAAACACGCCTCAGAACATGGTCGACGCGTGCCTTATGCTATCGTCGTTGTTAGGCAATGACTGCTATACGGTGTTCGAAGACCGCATAATCTATGTGTTCGATCTTACGCATGCCGGAATGACAAGGGAACAACTGCTCGAAACGCTGCTCCCGATACTGAGAGACAATCTGCTGGAGGCCGGGATAAGTACGACCTACGACAACTTCCATCAGCTCCACTTTTTCTTCAGGCAGGCTGAAACGGCAAGGACACTGGGAGTCCTGAAGAACCCCACTTACTGGTATTTCTGCTATGAAGACTATCAGCTGGACGATCTTCTGGACAAGTGCCTTAAAGATACCATACCCGACACGCTTATCCCGGACGGTCTGACAGCTCTGATCTTGCACGACAAAAAGAAAGGCACGGAATACGTAGAGCTACTGCGCATCTATCTGGAGAGCGAACGGAACATAGCGGAGACCATACGATGGGCATATATACACCGAAACACTTTTTTATACCGCATCGGGCGCATAGAAAAGATACTTGACATGGATCTTAACAATCCACAGAACCGCTTAGTACTGGAACTGGCGTTTGCCGTCCTGGATCAAAACAAAAGTTAAAACAGATACGTACCGCAATAGTTATGATATCATTACGAAGAATGATATAGACCTTGGTGCAATATATGACATCGGCAGACGATATCAGGAGGGTGACAGCAATGAGGACGGAAGATATCAAATATATAATGGAGATCGCTCAGTGCGGAAGTGTTACAAAAGCCGCGGATAATCTGAATATATC
>JAFWVZ010000045.1 GCA_017523605.1 Bacillota bacterium
AGCAGTTGCAACAATATAGAACAAAACCGGCAGCGTAAACACATCGCAAAACAGGATGGAGGTATCGCATGTTTGCGGATGCAATAGAAAAAGTCGGAGGCTTTACCAGGCCGATCAAGACCATAACAAGAAACTACAAGGAACCAGCGGTGATCCCGGGGCTTGCGACGCTGTTCTTCGTTAACGACGACGGCTGCGCGGTCACCTGCAAGCATGTTGCAAGGCAGATAATAGCTGCGCAGGAGATCAACAAAAGATACGCGGAATACAAGGCTGCGTGCGCGCGCGTTCCGGAGGGAAAAGGCAAGGCGGCAGCCATTAAGAAGCTGGAGCTGGTGCACAAGCTTAAGACAGGTGCGCCGATACAGGAAAAGGTCCAGTTCGACGGCGCTGTATCCAACTTTACCGGCTTCGATATAAACATTCACCCGGACCTGGATCTGGCGATAATACGCTTTAAGGGCTTTGAGCGGGTGCTGTACAAGGGTCACGCTGTGTTTGTAAAGGACATGAAGGAGATCCGGCCCGGAGACATGCTCTGCAGGCTTGGCTTCCCGTTCCCGGAGTTTGCGGATTTCCGATACGACGCCGACAAGGACTCCATAGAGTGGGACCGTTCCGCAGGCAGGGGCAACACCCC
Organism: Bacillota bacterium; assembly: GCA_017523605.1. GTDB lineage: Bacteria > Bacillota > Clostridia > Peptostreptococcales > Anaerovoracaceae > RUG13409. Next base: position 641 of record JAFWVZ010000045.1, read on the forward strand.
GCGTTTCCCAATAGAAGGCATGTTTACGCGCCAGCTGGCGGATAAGGACGGCAAGATCTACGGAATAGAGCTCAGCACACCGGGTCTTCGCGGCCAGAGCGGCGGTCCTTTGTTTACTAAAGACGGACGCATCTGCGGCATGCAGTCCGCCACCAAGCACCTGCACCTGGGCTTCGACATGGTAGGCGAAAAGATGATCCTCCACGGCAAGGAGCACATCATAAACAACCAGCCCTTCCTTCATGTGGGGCAGTGCATAAACGCGGAAATGATAAAGGAGTTCCTGCGTCAGCAGGGCGTTGAGTATTTCGAGGAGTAAAAATGCTGGAAGTACTGCTTTTTCAATACAACGACATGTTCGGCGAGCCGTTTCCGCTTAAGCTTTTCGCCGGAAAACCGGAGATAGACGTGATCAATATCCTCTACGACTGCGTCTCCAATAACAAGCGCTATGTGGAAGGCATGAAGACGACCGTTCACATCGACGACGCGCCGCACAGGTAGCGTAAGGGGATCGCGCAAGTTTGGGTTGCGCCGTCCGCTTTTCTGCATTATACTTTAATTGAATAAAGTAATACACAATGGAGGCAGAACCATGGCAAAGAAGACCAGCCCCGAAAGGCTTCCCGAATTATATAAAGCAGTAATGTCGCTGGAGTCGGAAGAAGAGTGCCGGCAGTTCTTCGAGGACCTGTGCTCCGAGTCCGAGCTTACTGCAATAGAGCAGCGCTATCAGGTGGCTAAACTTCTTCTGGAGGACAAGGTGTATCTGGACATCCTGCTGGAGACCAAGGCCAGCACGTCCACGATCAGCCGTGTAAAGCGCATGGTTACCGGCGAGAACGGAACGGTAAAAAAGGTTCTGTGCCGCCTCAACCCGCAGCTGGCGCAGCCTGAGTCCGAAAAGGAATAGGATCTTCCGGATCGTACTGCAGGGCCTATCAGCAGGAATGCGCGGAATTAAGGAAAAAAAACAGATACTATGCAAGCTGGCGGCGATGCTGTGCGCTGCGGCTTGCATTTTATGTTTAACGGCATGTTCTGCGGAAAACGGAAGCGCCGTTCGCTGGGCCACTCTTCCGCATTTTAATGTCGGGGAAAAGGAATACTGGCAGTGCAATAAAAGGGGTTACGATCATTACCAAGAGCGTCCGGACGGCTACAGCGAAGAACATGTAATAGAGGAGACTGCGGAAGAGCACAGCTGGATGAAAGGTCTGAAATACTATGTGTCCCCGGCTTCCGAAAGGCTGGTGTATGTGTATCAGCAGATCCGGGTCGACGGAAAGGATCAATGGGTCTACTTCCCGTACATGCTTGTAATAGAGCTGGAAAAACTGCTTGTTTGATAAAGGAAAAAAGCCTTTTGTTCGGTTTGCTGAACGAAAGGCTTTTTTATTGGAGAAAAGAGTTACTCTAAGTTGTTGAATCGCATCGGCACCGGCACTGTAAGCTGCCGAGTGGCGGCTGTTGTTATTTGCTTCCGAGCGCTGTCTTCTGGGCGACGCTGGTGGGTTTCTCGTAGCAGGCGAAGGCGTCGTCCACAAGCTGCTTGTCCGGCTTTCTGGTAAACGCGCTTACTATCGGGACTATCACCAGACC